>JAQCJA010000522.1 GCA_027593305.1 bacterium | reverse complement strand
CATTTCATAACAATATATAAAACAGCATGTTGCGCGATCATATCGCGAGCGTTCCTGACGCTGGCACGGAGCTTGCAATCCCACCTTGCGAATCCCACGCCTCAGCACAGGAGTTGATATCATGGTCAAAACAACGCTATTCCGCATTTCCAATATCGTACGCTCGAACGTCAACGAACTTCTCGACCAGCTGGAAGATCCGGAGAAGATGGTACGCCAGATGGTGCGTGATATGGAGGCCGAAGTCGACCGTATCACGGGGGCTGTCGGCACGGCCGTTGCCGGCGTTCGTCGGATGCAGAAGGAGCAGGAGAACCAGCAGCAGCGCAGCGTGTTACTGCAGGCTCGGGCACGGCAGGCACTGGAGGCCGGCGAGGAAGAACTGGCCCGGCAGATCCTGGCACGCCGCGTATTGCTCGATCAATCCGTCGCCGTTCTGGCGCCGGCGTTGGTGGAAGGTCGTCTGACGGTAGAGCGCCTCAAGGCGCAACTGGCCAGCCTGCGCGAAGATCTGCAGGATGCCCGACATCGGCAGAGCAGCCTGATCGCCAGGATCCGAGCGACACCGAAGTCTGCCGTCGCAAGTCTGACGAAGAGCCCTGCGCCAGACCCGGAAGATGCCTTTGGCTACATCCAGCAGCTGGAGCAGCGACTGGAACACAACCGGGGAGAGTTCGAGCGCCTGCGCGAGCGTCTCGAACTGTCGGATCTGGCGCAGGATGCTGCCGCCGAGGCTCGCAGCGAGTTGGGTGAGGATGCTGTGCTGGGCCAGCGCTTCGCCGATCTTGACGTACGCCAGCGCGTCGATGCCGAACTTGAGGCCCTGCGAGCGGCCGGCAAAGACCAGGAGTCAGAGTGATGGACCGGCATGTTTCCGATCGTTCCCGCCTGGCAGCGGCACTCATGGCCTTCTTCCTGGGTTGGCTCGGTGTGCACCGATTCTACGTGGGCAAGACCGGTACGGGCATCCTCATGGTCATGACCGTCGGTGGCTTTGGCATCTGGGCGACCATCGATCTGATCATGATTCTGGCCGGCGCCTTCACCGACGACGGTGGCCGCCCGCTGCGCATCTGGATGATTGAGGAAGTGACTGGTACAGCGCCAGCCGATGACGCGCTGGCGGGACGCATGGACCGCATCGACGGCCAACTCACGTCCCTGCAGACGGTGCTGATCGACATGACGGAAAAGCTGGATCGACGACGGTACGGACACTTGGTTTAGCAGCATCCCTGGATTCACCTGACGATTCACAGGGCGATGCACAGGACGATTAATCTGGGCCCATAGACGAGGAACGCCCCATGAACTACCTGCCCCTGCCTCACTGCCTGGCCGGTCTACTCCTTGTACTGGCGGCTTTCGCCGGCGCCGCCGACGCTCAGGTCGCCGGTCCCGTCGGGGGCCCCATCGCCCTGGCGACAAGCGTCACCGGTATCGTCGTTGACGGCGAACTGTCCGACTGGCCCCAGGACATGCCACGTGTACCCCTGCGCAATGATTTCAGCGTTTATGGCCGCACCGATCTGGAGGGTGTGGACCTGCGCACGAGTGACGATTTCAGCCCTGCCATGATGATCGGCTACGACGATGACAAAGACCTGCTCTACGTCGCCGTTGTGGTGCGTGACGACCAGCTGTTCATGGAGGGTGACCCCATTCACCGCGACGGCATCGAGATCTACCTGTCCGATCTGTCGTCCGGGAGTCGGCCGATCCAGCACCGGATCGCCACGGCAAGAACGGGTCAGGACGTCTCCCTGGGAGGAGACCGACTGGCAGTGGCCGCCTGGCGCAACGAGGGTGATCACCTGGTGTTTGAGTGGCAGGGCAGTGTGCCCACCAGTGCGCGACGCTCCCTGGCCCTCGACGAAGGGGGGATCATCGGTTTTGACGTCGTCGCCATCGACAATGATGGCGACGGCAACGCCGCCTGGGTGCCATGGGGCCAGAAAGTGTCGGCCAAGTCCTTCAGCAACGATCGTGTCGGTCGTCTGTTGCTGGCGCCAGCAGACATGACCGCCGCCGATACGGCGAGTCTGACGGCCATTTTTTCCGCCTTCAGTGATGGGTCGGTCAGCGGCACGGATCTGCTGCAGAATCTCGAGAACCACGAGGATGATTTCGAGCGGCTGATTGAGTACCTCGTCGAAGGCAGGGCGGACGTCGCCGGACCCCAGGTGGCGGCCGTTGTCGCCCACATGGCCGGGCGCCTTGCGGCCGTTGCGGCCCACGCAGGAGCCGTCGCCTCGGCAGAAGCGCGCAAGGCGGAGATGGAGGAATTCGTGCCCCCTGTTCCCCCCGTGCCGCCTGTGAACATATCGGCTGAATTCGATGACGAGAAGGCGTCGGACGTGGCAGGTCAGGCGCTCAACATCGCCTGAGCCTGTGCCATCATCCTGGTGATCGGCTTCACCGTGTCGCTGATTCGGCGCAGCGGTCGTGGTAGGAACGAAGATTCCGACGCCGCCACGGCGATGGACGAACGGATGGCTCAGATCGAGGCGCGGATGACGGACACGCAGGATGTGATGATTGCCCTGAGTGAGAAGCTGGATCGTATCGATGGTCGTGGCAGCAAGGGCCAGGACGCATGACGGGGCATGCAGGCATGTCTGCGGCGACCCGGGTCACTCGCCTTGTTCAAAAGCCCCGATACATCAGGTCGGCTATCGCGTCGCTGATCCTGCTGCTTGCAGGCACCGTCGCCAGTCTGATTGTTCTGGTGCGCGTGCAACTGGCCATGATCGGTCGCTATCCCACGGCTGACTGGCCTGCCGTGGTGGCCGGCCTGCTGGCGGGTGGCGTCGTGCTCGCCATCAGCAGCGGCATCGCCCTGCGCCTGCGTTCACCGCGACGGGTCCTGATCCTGTTGGCGGCATTGCCACTGCTGCTGTTGGCGGCCGGCTGCCTGTCGGTGACGCATTTTCCGCAGGCCAACTTCAGGACCGATGAACTGCGCACGGAATGGTATCATCTGCATCCGACTTTGCGCGTGTCACTGTGGATTGCGCGCCTCAGTGCAGGGGACCTCGTCCTCACCGACGTCAGTCGCGAGCCGGCCGACGATGCGCAGATGGGGCTGAATGCACCCGCCTGGTCCAGACACTTCCTGTCGCCGCCAGATGGCTACGTGCACGCAATGGATGTGCAGGTCACCGACGCCGGTGACCTGCGCAACTGGGCTCAGCAGGGCGTGTTTCTGGCACTCGGCCTGCGCGCGGACCGCCACGGCGGCACGAACGATCATCTGCACGTATCCATGCCGTTGTCACCGATGGAAGGCTGAGCCGCAACCCATTGCTGCAGCCAGTCGGGCCAGTTGATCGTCATGCCATTACAGCCGGTACGGGCGCCGCGCTCCATCTGCGGACGCGTGCGGATGCCCCAGCAGCGGACCTCCAGCCCGGCATCGTGCGCCGCGCGTACCCATTCCCTGGTGATGACTTCCACGTAGAGAGAGATCCCGTCGTGGCCAGCGGCTGCAGTCCGGACGATGGCCGCCGCCGTGTCCATTTGCGGCGACAACAGAACCGTGGAACGCAGCCCCGGTGCTGCAGCTTTGGCTGCCAGGAGTTCGGCGTCACAGTCAAAGCCGGAGACGAGCACATCGGCCGTGCGCCCATGCTTCTGCACAACTGTGGCTGTGGCCAGACCGATGCCGGGGGTGCGATCCTTCAACTCGACGTGATAG
>JAQCJA010000521.1 GCA_027593305.1 bacterium | reverse complement strand
CCCCCGCCTGTCCCTTGGACACGAGCAGGTCCAGCCACAGTCGCGGCAGATCCAGGTAGCCGGCGTCACCGGTGACCAGTTGCGCTGCTTCGGCGGCGATGGTCACGGCGCAGCCCATCATCTGATGACCGTAAAGACCGGTCCAGCCGTAGTGGCCACCCCACCACTGTCCCTGTCGGCGTTCACCGATCTGCCCGTTGGGGCCGATGTTGTCGGGCAGGATGCCGTCGTTGGCGCGGGTACGCTCGATCCAGGCCTCGACATAATCGACGATCCAGCGCCGGTAGCGCTCGTCGCCGGTGTAGAGGAAGGCGGTGGCCACCAGTGGCACCGTACTCAGATTGACGACAACGTCCGAGTGCATGACGACATCGTCGAAGCGCTCGTGCACCTGCTGCCGTAGTGCGGCATCCTCGTACCATTTTTCCGGCAACAGGTCACCGGGCCCCAGCGTCGTATGGCGGTACTCGAGGTTGTACTGCACATCCGCCCAGCGGGCGTGGAACAGGGGGCCCTTGCTGCCGGAGAAAGGGGAGCGGATGATCCGCGCCACCGGGTCGTAGTTGCCGACGTCGGCGTTGTCTCCCGTGTAGAGGCCGGCGAAACGCCGGGCGCGGGCGACGTTGTCCCGCACCGTGGGATCGACCATCCCCAGAGCGTAGAAGTAGATGTAGTTTTCGGCGTTATGGAACCAGTCGTCGTCGTTGACGAACTCGTCGGTAACCCTGCCGTAGTCGACGGCCAGCTGCCGGGTGATCGCATTCCATTCTACCAGGGATTTTTCGCCACAATAGTCGCTGCCACCAAGGGCATAGTACTGAGGCCAGTTGAAGAACGCCTCGTAGAGATCGTCGGCCCAGACCCCGTCGCCGGGGTACTGTTCCTGCCAGATCAGCGCCCCCCCGGGGCGGGTGTACTTGTCGAGAAAGACGGGGGCCGCTGCGTCGATGGCATCGATGAGTCGGCGCTCCAGCACCGCCCACGCGGGGGGGCCAGTCGGTTGTGTCGCCGTCAGCTGTGGCAGGGCGTCGATCGGGTCGTCAGGCATTGAAATCCTCGTCGGGAAGGATGCGTACCAAACAGGCGCCACCACCATCTGGTGCTGCGCGCCGAGTTGGCACCATCTTACACGCCAGACCCACGCGCTGCCATAGCCAAGGCAACACACCCATCCCTGGTTGACCGGAGACGGATCCGTGCCCAAGATTGGTGTTGACCGGTTACCGCCCGTCGGCACTCTTGCCAGCAACCTGGAGAACCCGCGTGGAATCCCGCACGCCCCGCCAGCATTTCAGCCATGATCTCACCACCCAGGAGCAGGAACTGCAGGACAATGTCCTGTTGCAGCGCTTTGCCGAGTCCCGAGCGGCAAAGGAGGGTGACCGGTTTCGGCCATGCTACCACTTCAGCCCGCCTGAAAATGGTCTGAACGACCCCAACGGGCTGTGCTACTGGCAGGGGAACTGGCATCTGTTCTACCAGGGCAGCCCCGACGAGGGGCGCGTTCACTGGGGCCACGCGGTGAGCAAGGATCTCATCCACTGGCGGGACCTGCCCTATGCCATCTACCCTGACACGGAGGAGAACAGTTTCTCCGGCTCCTGTTTCGTCGAAGAGGATCGGGTGATTGCCGTCTACTACGGGCATCAGGGGCAGGCGGGACTGATGGTGGCTGTGTGTGATGACCCGCTGTTGCTCAACTGGACCGTGATCACGGGGAAGGCAGTCATCCCGAATGTCGACTACGATGAGTACGGCGTGCCCCAGCAGATCTACGACCCGTGCATCTGGAGGGACGGTGACTTCTACTACGTCCTGTGTGGTGGATGGGCCGACGGCATCAGTCCCCTCGCCGAACCGCACGCGCACAACAAGGTGGGCTATCCAGAGCCGACGCCGTGCCGTCTGGCCGATCACCTGTATCGTTCGCCGGATCTGGAAAACTGGGTCTACATGGGCGAGTTCATCGACAACGACATCTTCGGCTTTTCCGGCGACGATGGCTCCTGTCCCTATTTCTGGCCCATCGGCGACAAGCACATCCTGCTCACCTTCAGTCACGTGCACAGCGCCATGTATGTGATCGGCGACTACGACCGGCTTCGGCAGAAGTTCGTCGCCCGACGGGGTGGACATCTCAACACGGGCCGTCAGGGCAGCGGCAGCATCCATGCCCCATCGGCCTGTCCCGACGGCAAGGGCGGGCTCAACTGCATCTACAACGTGAGCGAGGGACGACCTCAGCAGGGATGGTCGCAGATCATGTCGCTGCCGCGCAACTACACCCTGGGTGAGCAGGAGCGCCTGCTCATGACGCCCGCCGGTGACATCGAGTCCCTGCGCCGGAACGCGGTGGAATTGTCCAACATCGAGCTGCCCGCCAACCGTGAAATCGTCGTGGACGAAGTGCGCGGCAGCGCCATGGAGATCATTGCCACGATCGATCCCATGGCAGCCTCGTTCATCAGCATCAACGTGCTGCGTTGTGCCGACAAGTCGGAATACACCGCCGTCAACTTCCACCGAGACGCCGGCAAGGACTACGCCAATCGCAGCTGGAACATCCGCGACAGCATCGTCACGATCGACCCGACCTTCTCGACCACGGGCGGTGAGGCGCAGATCAACGAGCCGCAGAGCTGCTGCTTCCGCTATCAGGAGGGTGAACCACTCGAACTGCGGATCTTTGTTGATCGCTGCATTGTGGAGGTCTTCGTCAACGGCCAGAGCGCCTGTCTGACGCGGGTCTATCCAGAAAACCCCGGCAGCATCGGCTTCTCCATCCATGCCCGCGGACATGCGGCGGTCTGCAGGAAGCTTCAGGCCTGGTCCATGGAGCGGATCTTTCTGTAAGCCTGGCGCCCGAACACCGATTCACCAGCATGACATGAGTGCTTCATCGCGTGGTGCGTGGGGGGGAGCAAGGCCGCCTGCTGGGGCTCGGGGAGTTCGTCAAGGTAGGCGGGGATCTGGCCGGCGGCATCTCCCGCTTTCGCATTGATCTCTGTCACATACTCCCGGTACTGCTGCCACTTCAGCATCTTTCCGGGGCATGCCAGATCGGCCTTGTGACTGCCTGCCACCACGCTGATGCCGCCATCCCCCGGTCCCACCTCAGCAACCAGGAATTCGATGACGCACAGACCGGGCCCATGATCGAGTCGCGAGCCTGCGCCGAGAATGGTGTTGAGGTGCGGGCGGAAAAAGTCCTGAATGCTGACAGCGCCGATCGTGCCGGCGACACCCTTGAGTGTATGGGCGACGCGCTCGGCGTCGACGTCCACGCCCTCGATCCGCAGAGCCGCCACGTCCTTGGCGGATGCAGCCGGCCCCTCCTGCGGCGGCGCGTCGGCCACGCGACGGGGTGGGATGAAGTTCAGCAGCGCACTGAACAGGTTGGCTGGATCGATAGGTTTGACGATATAATCGTTCATCCCGGCGTCCATCGTCTTCTGCCGGTCTTCCGCCATGGCGTTGGCCGTCATCGCCAGGATCGGCAGGTCCCTGAATTTCGGTAACTTGCGGATCTCCCGGGTTGCCGTCACACCGTCCCTCACGGGCATCTGCATGTCCATCAGCACCGCATCGTAGCACGCGGCCTGGACCATACGCACGGCGACGGCGCCATTCTCGGCGATCTCGACGTCGAGGCCACCTTCCCGGAGAAGCTTGGAGGCGACCTGCTGGTTCAGTTCGTTGT
>JAQCJA010000520.1 GCA_027593305.1 bacterium | reverse complement strand
CATGGGTTGGTCTAAGTGGAGCGGCCCCTTCGAAGGCGAACCCAAAGTGGCAGATGGGCGCTGGGCATGGCAGCACGACCCGGCGGTGCGCGAGGCGCTGCCGCACGAGTGGATGAAGACGGCGTGGGATCGCTGGGCGGAAACAGAGAGGCTGGGGGATACGCTGGGAGATCGCTACGCCGCGTGGGACATCAAGAACATCAAGTCAGGGCAGGTGCTGGGGTGGCGAGGGAAGCTGGAGAAGCAGGCTGCCGCCGCCGGTGACGCGTGGGAAGATTTCCAGAAGGTGGAAGAGTAGAGGTCTGATTATATCTCGAAGACACCCCACGGGACTCGATCCGGCGACGGCTCATCCTCAGCAGAGCCGCACGGCAATGGTGAATGCAGCCGCTGGATTCTCCACCGTCATCCGATGGATCTCCTCGTCGCTGAAGCCGGCCTGTTTCAGGTCGGGGATCACGCCGCACTGCGGGCCGCCATCGAATCCGGCAAGGTGGTACTGGTGAACACCTGGCCATCGTGGAGCATCCTCACCGGCTGGTCTGACGACATCAGCCAACTCCCCTTTGTCACGATGCCTGGATTCGAGGGGCTCGTGCGCAGCGCCCGGGGTCCGGAACGGACGAGTATCGCCTTCGTTCTGTCGCCAGCCGAACCGACCCTGTCCGACCGACAGGCGACGCAGAGGGCCATCGAATTCGGCGCCGCCATCGCCCAGGGGAAGGTGGAGAACGATCGCCTTCACTATGGGGGCAGACTCTACACCGCTGCCGCGGAGCGCCTTGACCACACGCCCTTCTGTCCGGCCTGCGGTGACGAATCAGCGGGGTGTGCCAGCCGAACCCTCAAGCGGATGCAGGGCACGGCGCACGCCGCGGCTCGATTCCTGCAACGCATTGCAGTCGAAGACGACGTGCAGCGCCACGAACTGACGGAATCGGCGCAGCGGTACGAGGAGATCGCCTCGCTCGCTGCCGCCCATATCGACTGGGCGGCATTCGGACACAACTGGGATGATCCTGCCTTTCGCGTCCAACTGAAGAAGGACCTGCTGCGCATGCATGTACTGCACACACAGGCCGCCGAGGCCCTGGGTGCCGCCGCGCAGTAGGTGGACAGGATCCACGGTCGCCACCATGATATTGAGAGTTCCTCGACCGACGATGCGTCATCGAGTTTGTTTACACGAAACAGCAACTCAACCAGGAGCGCACAGAATCGATCGAAGGAAGGGTTGGGTGGGCCAGTCGGTCATCGGGCCCGTTCGAGGTCCGGCCGTAACATCGACCCCTTCGGGTCATGCTGCCTGAAATTCTTCACCGCCGTTTCGTGTGACGTGACGACATAACAGTACCGGCAACCGGCGATACAGGTGTTGTCCATGCCGATGTCGACGCTGCGCAGACAGCGGCAACTCTTGCGGGAAGGTGCCTGTGGCAACTGGCCGAGGCGTCTCTGCAGGCCTTCACCGTAGGGTGTGAACAACTCTGGGCTGCAACACTGAGAGGCGGGCAGGCTCAATTCGGGGTTGCAGCAGGCTCGCAGCTCCATGCCGTGCGCCGTCGCGATGGCGCGCAGTTCTTCGAGCAACCCCGTCGTCGCCGCGGGGCCCGCCTGCGGCAGATCCGGATGCCTCCTGGCCGCCGTCTTGTGCCGGTCTGGATCCAGCGGCCGGAACTGCACCGTCGGATCAGCCACGCGACGAATCGCCTTGAGATATGGTTCCACGATGGAGACGTTGACTACACGCGTGGCGCCCTGCAGCTGTTGGGCCAGGGCGATGAAATTGGCTTCGTGCCAGGCCCGGTGGCAGGTGTCGGACAGCACGATCGGGTCGTAGCGCCACTGAATGCACGCCGGACTGGGCAACTGGGCGCTCAGTCGATGGAAGTCGTCGACCGCCGTGGATGCCCCCGGTGTATGGGGCTCGAGATCGGTGCCGTAACCAGTGATCGTATACTGGACCGCATAGGGAATCCCGTCGTCGCGCAGGGCCTGCAGATTGCCGGCAAAGGGTTGCGCCAGGCGTGTCCAGAACAGATAACCCAACACATCTTCGTCACGTAGCGACACCGAACCCATGCCACCGAAGGCGTTGCGGAACTGAACCTGTCCCGCCGCTCGTCGTGCCGCAAAGAACTCGGCGTAGTAGCGGGGAATGTCGGTGCGCCGGGAAGCGCTGATGATCGCAGCCATGGCTACATCCTCGGTCACTGGCAGGCGTGCGGCTTCTGCCAGTGACCGAGGGCGGAAGCGTCTATGGAGAAAATCATCGTTCTCGTTCGCGGACAGACCGCCGTGTATCTTGCGGCGGGATGGCTCCTGGAATGAGAGCCGCAGCGAAAATAGTTGCGCGGGTCAGTGCTGCCGGAAGGCAGGCGCTTCGCCCGGTGCAGGTGAATTGTCGAAGGCACCCCGAGCCCGGACGGCCGCTTCGCCGCCCATGGACGCAACCAGAGCCGCCTGATCGGCCCGGGCCCTCGCGTCGGTGGCCTCCGGATCGAGGATGCGCCGCAGACGGGCCTCATATTCTGCCATGAGTGGTGTCTGCCCTGGGCCGGCGGCAAGATCATGGAGTTCCTGCGGATCCGTTTGCAGGTCGAACAACTGAGCCGGCGCGCCGACGTAGCAGTTGTATTTGTAGCGCTCGTCGCGCAGCATGTAGCAGGCATGGCGCGGGCCAACGGCGTGATACTCACTCAGCACTGTGCGCGGCGCATCCGGATTGCTGGCGATCGTCCACAAGGATCGACCTGGCAGACCGGCATCCTCTTCGTGTCGGGTCGCACCGGCCGATTCCAGCATCGATGGGTGAATGTCGACGAGGGAGGTCGGCGTGCGACACACATGGCCATGGGGGACATCCGGCCCTGCCGCAATGAGGGGGATCGCCGCCGATTCGTCGTACATGCTGAACTTGCCGTAGATGCCCCGACCGCCCAGATGTTCGCCGTGGTCGGAGCTGTAGATGATGCGCGTGCGATCCGTCAGACCGAGGTCCTGAAGCTGCTGCAACACGCGGCCGATCTGCTCATCGAGAAAGCTGCAGGCGCCGTAGTAGGCGGCCAGCAACTGGCGAATCTCGGCTTCTTCGAACTGCGGATGGAAGTCGAAGAAACGCCTGAAGTGATCGATGACGGGATGATCCGGCCAGTCCTGCTGCCGCCATTGTGGTGGCATGGGCAGATCGCGACGGGCGTAGTGCTCGTACCATTCCGGCGGACAGATGTAGGGCGGATGAGGGCAGACGAAGGAGAGCATGACCGCCCAGGGCCGCTCGTCCTCTGCATGCTGCCCAAGCCAGGCGACGGCATTGTCGGCATTGCGGCGGTCGTACTGCAGGTACGTTGAAGCGCCCGGTCCGGCCTGCAGGATGCCGCTGCGTTTCTTGCGCAGGGGGCCATCTTGGCGCAGGCAACCCAACACGTCGCCGATGCCATCGACGACATGCAGGGGTTCGACTTCGTGCGTGAAGCCGTGGTCATCCTCGGTGCGGCTGAAGTGGAGTTTGCCGATCGAGTCAGTGTGCACGCCCTGATCCCGCAGGCGCTGGTGCCAGCTCGGCAAGCGGCCATCGTAGGGGAAGGCATTGTCCCAGTAGCCGGCCTGGTGCACCCACATTCCGGTGGCGAGGCTGGCTCGCACGGGCACGCAGATCGGACAGTTGCTGTAGGCCGTGTCGAAAAGGGTGCCGCGCCGGGCGAGCCGATCCA
>JAQCJA010000519.1 GCA_027593305.1 bacterium | reverse complement strand
CTCGCCGATCAACGGCAGCGCCGGCCCCTGCGTCGAGATGAAATGGGATGACTGGGTCACCCACCGGGACAATCTCTCCCCGTACCTGGCGCCGTACGAGGACATCCCCGGCCATGAGAGCGACGATCCCTTCGTCAAACTCGACTGGGGCAACGATGAGATCTACGCCAAAATTCTGCAGACGATGAACGAACGCATGGTCCGCGGCGACGTGCCGCTGAACCTCAATGCCACGAGCCTGATCACCAATGCCTACCTCTACACAGGGGATGAGAAGTACCGGAAATGGGTCCTCGACTACGTGCAGGCCTGGATGGATCGCACCGAGGCCAATGGCGGCCTGATCCCCGACAACGTCGGGCCCACGGGCAAGATCGGCGAGTGTATGGGAGGTCGCTGGTGGGGCGGCTACTATGGCTGGCGCTGGCCCCACGGCGGGCGCGTCATGCTCGAGGCGCTGTGCAACGCTGGCTGCAATGCCACGCTGCTGACGGGGGACGCCTCGTGGCTCGACCTGTTCCGCTCACAGGCCGATCGCCTGTGGGAGATGCGCAAGCAGGAGGACGGCAGGATCATGATCCCCAACAAACACGGGGAGAAGGGCTGGTTCGAGTACATCCCCCACGCCTCCAGCGAGACCCTGCGCCTGTTGATGCACGCCTATTCCGTGGGCCGTCAGCAGCAGGACATGGACCGTATCGATGCGCAGTACGGCGACCGTCCCCTGCCCGGTGATGGACCCCTGCCCGGTCTCGGCAAGGCGGGCAGCTTCACGATCCACGAGTGGTTCGAATACACCGTCGGCCGCAATCCGGATTTTCCGACACGGGTTCTGGACAACACCTACAACAACATGCGCAAGCGCCTCGATCAGATCGATGCGGAGAGTCTCGACTGGACCACATGGAACGACGGGCCCGAATGGCAGGACGTCCACCACTGGCAGAACGTCAATCCCGTGATCCCTGAGGGACTGATGCAGATGGCCATGGCGACGCCCACCGCCGTGTACCACGGCGGCATGGTGCACGCTGCCGTGCGCTACTACGATGTGGCGGCACGTCGACCGGGTCTGCCGCCGCACGTGGCGGCTCTGGTGGACAAGGTCGAGACCGATCACATCCACGTGGTACTGGTCAATACCGATACCATCGAGGCGAAGCAGGTGCTCATCCAGTCCGGGGGCTGCGGCGAACACGCCTTCACCGACGTGCGCAGTGATGCGGAGGGGGCGACGCCGATCACGGTGGACGGCCCGTACCTGCAGGTGCGCCTTGGACCGGGGGCCAGGGCGGACATACGGCTGGGGCTGAAGCGCTTCGCTCACAACCCCAGTTACACGCAACCGACCTTCGAGGCTTAGCGCTGAGATCGAATAATGGATCACTCGATCGACGGCTTGATCCCGTAGGCGCCCTCCGGTTCAGCTTCAGCACGGACCGACCCCGAAAGCACGTGCTCGTCGAGGCGGGAGATCAGGATCTGGTCGACCTCATGCGACATGTGGCCCTCCTCACAGAGGCAGAACCAGGCCATCGTAGGCCATGGTGATACCCTTGTCCGCCTGCTGCGGGGCGACCTCATCATGAACGCCAATATTGCCACAGCTCGGATGAGCGGCAACGATGACGGTGCGGCTGTTGATGCAGTCTCTGGCGCGCAGATCATCCAGGGTCTCGTCGAGCATGATCCAGTTGTGGTGGCCGGATGTGACGGGATCGATCTGCCGCGCGCCGAAGGTGGCATCCATGATGGCCAGATCGACAGGCTTGCCCGCCAGCAGGTCCAGCGTCTGCGGCATCATGTAGGAGGAGTCGAGGCCGTAGAAGATCCTCTGCTCCTGCCTCTCGATCAGGAAGTTGAGCGACTCCTGTTCCATGATGCAGTAGGGTTTGTTCATGTAGTGGTTGCCGAGCAGTGGCGTAACCTGCATGTCACCCACCGCTGCCCGGCGTCCCAGGACCAGTTTCTCGGTCTCCAGGTTGGTTGGCTCCTGATGCTTGCCGAAACGTCCTGACGTCTCGTCATCTGGCGCGCCAAAGTTGGCATCGCCAGCACCAGATCCGAGGATTTGTAGGTGGGACGACGAACGCATGCTGGCCTCCAGAGCTGTAATGAGGAACTGGCGTTCCATTTGCAGGGGACAACCGTACGAACAGAGTTGCCCCTTGTCCCTATTGCCGGCATGAGCCCGGCGTCCGATCCTTGCGCCGCCACGCACAGTGTCTGTGACCACTCCGAGAGGCCCACATGGAAAAAGCAAAACCCTACAGCCGTTCCGCCCTGGCCGGACAGAAATCACAGCGCACTTTCGAGGGCCAGGATCTGCTGCAGATCGCCATGCCACTGGGTGGTCTGGGCGCCGGCAGCATCTGCCTGAACGGGCAGGGGGGGCTGCAGGATT
Organism: bacterium; assembly: GCA_027593305.1. GTDB lineage: Bacteria > Latescibacterota > UBA2968 > UBA8231 > UBA8231 > UBA8231. Next base: position 1,315 of record JAQCJA010000519.1, on the reverse strand, counting down.
TCTCCATACGCAACAAGCCGGCGACGTCGGGCGTACCCGATGGCCACGGAACAACGGATGCCGCCTTCGCACTGTTACACATCAAAGGCCGGACGCCGGTTACGAAGCTGCTGGAAGGGCCCATGCCCGTCGAGAAGAAGTACAACCTCGGCACCAAAGGTCAGGGCTTCCGCGAGGGTGGGCATGAAGGACTTCCCCGCTTCCGCAAAGCTGCTTTTTCCGGTGAATATCCTTTCGGCACGGTTCGCCTGACCGACCCCGATGTGCCCCTGCGGGTCCGTGTCACAGGGTTCAATCCCTTTATCCCCCTCGACACCATCAACTCCGGCATCCCCTGTGCGATTCTTGAATACAGCTTTGAGAATCGAAGCAAGCAGCGGGTGGAGTATGAGTTCTCCTATCACCTGTCCCATCTGGCCGGTGGTGCCGGCAACGGCATGGGAAGAAGCAGCCGCAATGAGGTCATCCCCGGCGGCGTGCACCTGTTCAACACCGAACCGGAGGGCTCCGAACATTCAGCCAGCGCCTCGCTGACAGTTGTCGGACACCGTCCCGTCGTCAAAGCCATGTGGTTTCGCGGCGGCTGGTTCGACTCGATCTCGGCGCTGTGGCGAGAGGTATCCACGGGCGCATTCAAAGCGAACAAGGGCGAAGACGGCGCCCGCAACGGCGGCCGCAACGGCGGCTCCATCCTGCTGCAGGGATCCCTCGGTCCGGGTGAGAGCGCCGTCTACCCGATCGTCATCACCTGGCACTTTCCCAACTGTCATTATGAAGCCCGGCGAGTGAACGTGAAAACAGCGGCTCAGGGTTGCTGCGATGAGCCGACGTGGCGTCCCTTCTACGCCTCGCAATGGGACAACGCTGCAGAGGTTGCCGCCTACGTCCACGGCAACTACGCGTCACTGCGATCCCGCACGCAGGGCTTTCACGATGCCCTCTTCAAATCCACCCTCCCCTCCTACGTCATCGACGCAGTGTCCGCCAATCTGGCCATCCTCAAATCGCCGACCCTGCTGCTGCAGGAAAACGGCAACGCCTGGGCCTGGGAGGGCTGTTTTGTCGACAGCGGCTGCTGTGCGGGAACGTGCACACACGTCTGGAACTATGCCCAGGCCCTCCCGCACCTGTATCCGCAACTGGAACGAACCTTCCGAGAGACCGAATTCGAACGATCGATGGACCGCCGTGGCCACGTGACCTTCCGGTCGTCACTCCCGGATGGCGAAACCGAGCACCAGTTTCACGCCGCATCCGATGGTCAACTCGGCGGCATCATGAAAGTGTATCGGGAGTGGCAGATCAGCGGCGACGA
>JAQCJA010000518.1 GCA_027593305.1 bacterium | reverse complement strand
GCGGGCGCCACAATTGCAGGCCTATCTCGCCGCCCGGAGTTAACCGATCAAGTAATTGGACAAGATCTACAACAATCGTGCAACTTACTGTAAATATTGCGTTTCAGAAGGTTCCGTCGAATTCTACATTCCCTCCATACCCCGTCAGGGAGGGATCCGATCATGGCCATCGCTTTTCTATACACATGTACGTGCGGCCGCCGTTTCAAAGCCTACGTGCCGAAGCAGAAGCTGTTTCGCACGAGTACGGGCACGACCGTCGACTGGGCGCGGATCGATCAGCGGGAAGAGGACGATGGCAGCGTCGAAGAAGTGAAGCGGCAGGCAGAGTCCACGCAGTGCAGTTTCGTCGACGTCCGCGGCGGCGAACGCCTCAAATGCCCATCCTGCAGCCATGAAGTGAATCTGATGACCCACTTCCGCTCCGTGATGATGAATCTGTCACACCCCCCGGCTCGCTGACCGGCCACCTCCGTAGCGTCAGGCACCCCGCATGCGGATCTGGCGCTGCGCGATCCGCTCATCTTCCAGCGCTTCCGACAGCGCCTGCAGTCGCGGCCCGTCGGCGCCCTGCCAGCGCAGGTCTTCGAGATTTTCAGCCACCGGTGCGTCGAGCCGCTTGATGCCCTGATCCCGGTAGTCGATGGCCTCCTGACGGCGTTCGATGAATGTTGCCGCCAGCTTGTCCCGGCCACGAACATCCAGTTCCTGCCAGGCGGCAGAAGTCAGCGGGATGTCCTCCATACGACCGAAGCGGCGCAGCACCGCTGCTGCGGCTTTGGGACCGAATCCGGGAATCCCGGGGATGCCGTCCGATTTGTCCCCCACCAGCGCCAGCCACTCCGGGATGCGCTCCGGCGGGACGCCGAATTTTCCCAGCACGCCCGCCTCGTTCAGCATGACCCGTTTGATGCGGTTGTAGAGCACGACCCGATCACCCCGCACGCACTGGGCAAAGTCGTTGTCGCTGGAACAGATGACGACGCGCTCCAGGGAGGGATCGGAGCCGAAGCGGTACGCCGATGTTGCCAGCGCGTCGTCGGCAGAGAAATCGGACATGGTCCATACGGTGACGCCGAGGGCGGCAAAGACGTCACGCGCCAGATTATACTGTGCCTGCACGAGTGCCGTGTCCTGCGGCTCCCGCGCCTGCAGCAGAGCGACGTCGTCAAAGGCGACGGCAACGTGAGTCAGCCCTTCTTCGCGCAGCAGCGTCAGCGTGGCGCCGAAGAGGGTGCGCACGGCGCCGATTTCACTACCATCGGCGCGTTGTGCCCTGGGTGCGCCGAAGAAGCAGCGAAACAACTCAAAACTGCCGTCGATCAGATAGAGAGATGCCATGGGGCGCAAACCAACCAGCGACACCCTGCCGCCGTCAAGGCGGTGGCAACAGGGTCGGATAGTCAAATTCGATCCGCGCCCGATACCGACGACCCCGCTCGTCGCGCATGTCGGTGATGCCTTCATACCACAGCAGACGTCGTCGGGTGACGTCGTAGGTGAGGTCGATGCGTGACACAACCCAGCGCAACCACCAGTTCGCCGGTTCGATCCGCAGCCGCAGCTGCTGTCCCGATTCGTCGAGCCGTCGCAGGCGAAAGTGGAAGCAGCGCAGCCGCTCGGGTACGGCAAAATCGAACTCCACCTGAGACCCTGCCTCCAGCAGGTCCCAATAGACCCGTACCGCGTGATCGACGCCGACATTGATCGCTGCCAGTCGCTCTGGGCGAATCGAGGCGCGAAGTTCCTCAGCGCCGGACTCGAAGCGCCGGAACATGTCGATGGAGTCCCCGCGCACGACGGCGCCTTCACGGTAGCCGGTGCGCCGGTCATCGAGCACGACATCGGGCTGGATCCGGGAGAAGTCGAGTGTTTTGGTCGCCAGGGTATCGCCATCGGGGCCGACATAGATGACCTGTGAGTGCCGTTGAACACCCGCGCAGAAATCCTCGTGGTGGTGCTCGACATACAACAGCACCCCCGAGGTCTGCTCGAACACTCGCGCCTGGTAGGTGCTCTCCACACAGGCGGCGGATGGACCGGGTCGCAGGGCCAGGCCCAGCAGCAGGACCAGGCCGACACGGCAGCCCTTCACACCAGTACAGGCAGGTCGAGATGGCCCTCCGGGACAAACAGACTGCCCTCGGTGGTACCCTGGGGAATCGACTTGTGCAGGCGTTGACGCAGATCCTGTGCTGACAGGTCGCCGGCAACGGCGGCGGTGAAGGCGGCGAAGACGGCGCGGACCTGGTCCGCTGATTCGTGCACGAACTCGAGGCGCAGATGCTGGATGCCGACGGCAAGCCAGGCCTGCAGGTGACGACTGGCTTCCTGGGCCTCGGCGCCGAATACCGTGTTGCGGCAGCCCACGTCGGCCAGCACCGGGTGTGTGCGCCCGCTCGGATCGCGCAGGGCGACACGGTGCTGCTGACAGGGCTTGCCGCAGTCCTTGATACTGGTGCCATCCGAGAGAAAGCGACAGAACACGCAGTGCTCGGTGTGGAACACCGGTAGATGGTGGTAGGCGACGACCTCGAGGTGTTGGGCGCCAACCCCCGCAGCCAGCGCCGTGATCTGGGCGCCATTGAGATCGTGCGTCGGTGTCACCCGATCCAGGCCGAGATGCAACAGGGCGCTGGTGGTCAGCATGTTGGCCGCATTGAGACTGAAGTCGCCCGTCAGCGGCGGGTGGGTGACCGTACGCAGCGCTTGCAGCAGGCCGCCGGAACGCACCAGCAGCGGACAGCCAAGACCCACAAGGAAACGGACAATCCCCTCTTCCCCCGGTTTCAGCACCCGCGGGCTGGCGACGCGCACGGCAATGCCGCTGGCGCGCACAAGCTCGACGGCCGGACGCAGGCCGAACAGATCGAGATAATCGAGGGTGATGGATGCAGGTTGCAGTTCCAGCGCCGCAGTCAGTTGCTCTGCGCAGCGCACCAGAAGATGCAGTGACGCCGCCGGTGTCTCCTGTGCCTCCGGTGCCTCCGATACGTCGACATCAGCCAGGGCCTGGGCCAGGGCGGCGGCGGGTTCGGCGCCGGCGCGGGGTGGCATCTGCCGCAGCAACTGGGACAGCTGCTGCAGCGCCTCGCGCCGCAACGGCGCCAGCAGCGATGCCGGCACGAAGGGATCCCCTTCCATCAGCAACTCGACGTCGCGCAACTCGAACGGTGAGCCGCCGAGGCGGCCCAGTTGCTGGCGCAGGAAGGCGACGGTGGGTGCATGCTGACGCGCCGGCTGCAATACCTCGGCAGAGACCGTAGCAACCTGCACCGACGGTCGTGCCGGCAGGTACCAGTCGATTTCGAGGGCATGACCGGTGCGAGCCCGCACCCGCGCCGAGACCGGCAGACGTGTGACGGGGGCCTCCGCCTGGGTGAAGGGCCGGGCGGCGCGATCCACGTCGGGATCGTGCGTACGCCATACCCAGTCACCGGCGGTGACGCGGCGCAGATCCACGGCGCCGTGACCGAAGCGCAGAAGGAGATCATCGCCGCTGGGTTCGATGCCGTAGATACGCCCGCCCTGTTCCTGTTGCCGGGGATCGTGCCGGCGACCGGCATCAAAGACCAACCCGTCGCCTGCCTTCAATGGTGCGGTTTTACACGCCGCTGCCGTGCGCACGACGATGCTGTCGCTACGAACCTGTGCCACGGTGCCAACACGGACGCCCCGATGCCCCGGGGACCGGCCATCGACAACGGCCTGGTGATTGGTACCGGTCAGAAAGTGCGGTT
>JAQCJA010000517.1 GCA_027593305.1 bacterium | reverse complement strand
GTTGCGCGTCGAAGGCAACCTGCTCCTCGGCCCCCTGCTGGCAACCCTCTTCAGCGGCGTGCACTACGAACGGTTCTCCCCACAACGCCTCCTCGATCGCGTTTCGGCCAGCAGATCGAGTCGCCGGCTGGGCACGTCGGCCGGTGGTGAGATGGAGATCGCGCGGTTTTCGAACCGCCTGGTGATCAACGCCGGTCTACAGGTCGAGCGCCTCGATGATGACTTCGCCAGCACCGATGGCACGCAGGTTTCCGGGAGCCACCGCCAGCAGTCGCTGTGGAGCTCAAACCTGGGCATGTCTTTCGACGTCGGTGCCGGCTGGACAGCGCAGTCACACGTCGGCCGGTATGGCAGACCCCCGGGGTTCTTCGAACTCTTCGGCGACCGTGGCACCGTCATTGGCAATATCAATCTGCTGCATGAAAGCGGGCGCAACGTGGATGGCGGCATCATTTACCGCGCTGTGCCAAAGCGCACGGGTCTGCTGCTCGTCGAAGCGGTCGCCTACGACAACGAGGTGGACGACATGATCCGCTTCATCCAGAATTCGCAACGGGTATCGCGGCCACAGAACATCGGCCGGGCGCGCCTGCGCGGCATCGAGACCCGGGCTCAGGGGGTGCTGGCGGCGCGGTGGCACCTGGAGGGCAGCTACACCCGCCAGCAGGCCGAGAACCGCTCTCCTTTTTCCTTCGAGACCGGCAAGGATCTGCCCAACACCCCCCGGCACCGTCTGCGCACTCGTGTCGACCTGGACGCTCCGGGCATGCGGCTGCACTACGAGGTCAGCCACGAGAGCCGCCACTTCCTCGACCGTGCCAACCTGCGGCCCGTGCCGGCACGAACGCTACACACTCTCGGTGCCCGGGTGCCCGCCGGGGACACCGTGACCTTCGCCCTCGAGATCCGCAACCTCACCGACAATCAGGTCGCCGACCTCTGGGGCTATCCCCTTCCCGGTCGTGCTGCGTTCCTGTCCCTCGACATCGACCTCTCCCTCTCCGGGAACTGATGCCTCGTTCCCACTCTCACGCCATGAAGTCCCAAGTGATGCAACGATCTCGCCCCATCCTGATGATCGCCTTGATGGTTTTCACCACTGCAAACCTCAGCGCCCAGAGCGACCTGCTCATCCTTACATCCGACTTCGCCACCGGCAGCATGGCCTACCTGCCGGCAGGCGCGTCCACAGCCCAGGTAAATCTGCTCGGCATCCACAGCGACGCCGTGGGCTACTTCCAGGATGGCAGGATCTCCATCGTCAATCGCCTCGGTCAGGACAATATCATCGTCCTCGACCCGGCGGATGTGGCCACACCGGTGACGCAATTTTCGGTTGGCAACGGCAGCAACCCACGGGATATCGAGGTGCTGGCGCCAGGCAAGGCCTACGTGTCACGCTATGAATCCTCTGATCTGCTGATTGTCGATCCTCGGGATGGCGCGGAAATCAGCGTCATCGACCTGAGTGCCTATGCCGATGCTGATGGCCTACCAGAGATGGATCAGATCGTGCGCGTCGGCGATCTCGTCTATGTCAGTTGTCAGCGACTCGATCGCGACGCAGGCTTCGTTCCCGGCGATGCGGTTCTGGTCATCATCGACATTGTCAGCGACGCAGTTGTCGGCGACATCCCCCTGAGCGCCGCCAATCCGAACAGTGTCATCGTTGTTGGCGAGCGCATCGTCGTGTCCGGGTCCGCCGGTTTTGGCGACCGTGAAGGGGGGATCGATATCATCGACACTCGTAGCGCAGCCAGTCTGGGCCTCGGCATCACCGAGGCGCAGTTGGGAGGCGACCTGAACTATCTCGTGCTGCGTACGTCGAATGCGGGTTTTGCCATCGTGCTGGATGAGAATTTCGCCAACTCGATCGTCCCCGTTGACCTGGCGACAGGTTCGATCGGCACACCACTGGAGGGGCTCAGCGGCGGCTACATCGCCAGCGTCGCCATCGACGGCAATCGTCTGCTGATCGGCGATCAGGGCAGCTTCACCGATCCGAGCAGCGCAGGCCTGAAGATCTACGATGCCACCACAGGCGTGTTGCTGCAGGGGCCCATCAACACGGGACTGCCACCGAATCATATCGTCGTGTTGAATCAGGCACCCATCACGGCCGTGCGCGAGGAACACTCGGCGGCCCTGCCAGGTGACACGGCTCTCGGTGCCGGCTATCCGAACCCCTTCAATGCCACGGTGCGGGCGCCTTTCGATGTAGCCGTCGACGGTTATGTCGAGATGCACGTATACGACCTGCTGGGCCGACGCGTGCAGACGCTGGTCGCTGAGCACCTTTCGCCGGGCGGCTATTCGGCCACATGGAACGGCACGGATGCGGCGGGCCACACCGTCGCCAATGGCACCTACTTCCTGCGCCTGGCGACAGGGGCGGACCGCGCCAATACAAAGGTAATGCTGCTGAAATAGGTGCTCCCCGTCGTGGCGTCGGTCCGTGCCGACGCCACGGCTCCTTTGCCTCAACCGGCTTTGTAGATCGCCTCCATCAGCCCGCGCATGTAGCCGACCGCCAGCAGCCGGCCCTGCTGTGCGTAGCCGGGGTGGCTGTTGTCCTCCCCCTCCATCGTCGGCGCATGGTCCGGACGCATGGGGCAGGTGACACCACCGTCGATGTACGCCTTCATGGCGACGTACATGTCCTGCTGGCCATCGTCGTGGAACTGCTCGGTGAAATGCTCCGCCGTGCCAGTGAGGTTGCGGAAATGGGCGAAGTGGATGCGGTCGGCGAAACTCCTGACCGTATTGGGAATGTCGACGCACATCTCGGAGAAGCAGCCCTGGCAGAAGGTGATGCCATTGGCGGGGCTCGGCACGAGGTCGAGCATGCGCTGGAAGTTCTCCGGGTTGCGCATGATCCGACTGATGCCCCGAATCGGTGACAACGGTGGATCGTCCGGATGCATGGCCAGTTTCACACCATACTCCTCACACACCGGCACGGCTGCCTTGAGGAAGTATTCGAGGCTGTCCCACAGCTGTTCTTCGGGCACATCCCCGTACTGCGTTTTCGGCCCGCGCTCGAACTCGGCGTGATCGTAGGTCGTGGCCACGGCGCCACCACGCACGGGCGTCGACACCGACGTGCGCAGCCAGTTGAAGTGGACCATCCAGTTGTAGCACTGCACCGGGATCTCCGCACGCCCCATGTTGCGCAGGGACTCCAGCAGATTGTCGAGATCCTCGTCGCGCCCCTCGATACCCAGTTTGATGCGGTCACTCACGGGAATGCCCTCAAATACGGTCAGTTTCAGGCCGAAGCTCTTGACCCGATTCTTCTGCCTCAGCATGGCGTCGTAGGACCAGACGGGCAGGCGATCGGCAGCCGGCACATGACCGACCACATCGGTGACGCCCGCCTGCGCCAGCCAGCGCAACTGCGCATCCGTTCCGTTCCACATGAAGCCGATGTCGAGCTTGCCTCTGGGCATGCGCTTGTCTCCCGTTGAGATGAATCAGAAAAGAGGCGGCAATCTATCCCGCCTCGACGAACGCGGTCAAGGTGATGAGCCGCCGGATCAGAATTCGCGCATCTCCGGTGGATCAAAGACGAACCCGTGAAACAGCCGTCGCCGTTCCGGGGACAGGGCGTTGTAGAACGCCGGGGCGTATTTCCAGTGCTCGGCGTTGCCGATCATCCACGGTTGCTCATAGGCGTAGTACAACAGAATCCGTTTGCCCCCCTGCCGCGTGTGCGGCCCACGTGTATGCCAGACGGCATTGTGGAACA
>JAQCJA010000516.1 GCA_027593305.1 bacterium | reverse complement strand
CACATGGTCGCCGATGCCGAAGCAGGCGACACCACAGCACAACATGGTGGAGCCATCGACGTTGATGGGAAATGGCGCGTCTCCCGCAGGGGACAGGCAGAGCTGATCCGTGACCCGGTACGGCTCCAGGCCCCAGCGCTCGGGATCGTCAAGAATCGTGGCATCAAAGGCGTGCCGGAACTGTCCGGGCAGCCTGCTGGCGCCAAGGTCACGCAGGGCAAAGACGTGAAAGTCCCCTGAGCCAAGGGGCACGGACCGGGCCAGGGGCAGATTCGGCCCCAGGTCGCCGTTGACGATGATGATCGCCTGGTATCGACCATAGCCTGTGCCCGCCAGCCCCGGGTCGCAGGATGCGCGCCAGGGCCGCAAGGGAGGCACCCACGAAGAAAGGACCCAGATCGCCGAAGCACTGACTGAGGAGTCCCTTGTAGTACTTCGTGTGACGATTTTCGGTGAAGTGGGGGACACGGCCGAAAATCTCGGCACCGCCGTAGCCGACAAAGTGACGCGGCGCCGCGCCCCCCGGCCCAGTGCTGGCACGGATCACGTCACATCTGACGGTGTACTCCGTTGCCAGGCACTCGGCGAACACGCCGATGGCAGCCTCGATGTCGTCGGGCATGCCCAGAACCTTGCCGATGAGATCCGCCGAACCCTTGCGCAGAAATCCCAGGCTGATGCGCTCCAGCGCAACCCCGGAATCGATGCAGCCCTCCAGTACGCTGTTGAACGTACCGGAGCCACCGGCGGAGATGACTTTGCGGCAGCCGGCAGCGACGAGCTCACGGGTGATGTCCCGCGCCTGCCGGTGGCTCTCGACGACGTGCAGATCAACGTCTTCGTGGCCGTGTTCACGGAACAGGGGCACGATCCTCTCGATCTTGGACCAGTCACGGAGTGATCCCGAGATCGTCGTCGCAATCACCTGTACGGCAGCCTCAGCCATCACATGACCTCCCCGGACTGCCTGCCCATGTCCATGCCGGTGATTTCCAGGACGGCCGTGTCGAGTACCTCCTCCCTCGACCGGTGCCCGTCGAGGGCCCGTGTTGGTGCACCGAGGTCGGCCGCCACGACCCGACACACCAGCCGATAGCCCTCGCGCAGCCTGGCGAGCTTCTCCTCGGTCTCATGCACCTGCCGGCTCTGACCACGAGTCAGAATCCGTTGGATCGACACCCGGGGGTCAACATCGAGGAACAGCGTCGCCGTCGGCAGTTCGAGGTCTGCCAGATGCAGCCTCTTCAGGGTCACCAACTCAGGGAACAGCGCGTAGATGGCGTGGCCCTCGGCGACGAGGCTGTCGTTGCCGCTGAGCACACGCAGCGCCGCGGCGCAGAGCTCTTCGTCAAAAGCCTCCTCGTGGTAGAGCCCTGCCCATGCGGTGATGTTGAGCAGGGGCGCCCCGTCCAGGACGATCAGGTCCGGGGCGTACAAGCGCCGGATGTCCTTGACCACACGATCCCGCAACAGGAGCTCGGCCAATTTGGGAATCCTGTAACTCTTGAGGGTGCCCGCGGTTTTCGCCCGCCTGCCGACCTGCTCGCGCAATCTCTCCTTCAACAGAACCTGGACGGGCAGTCTGGCGCCGCCATCGAGGAACGCCACCTCATCGGAGATCAGGCAGACGCGGGCACTCCGTGACAGGCGGGTTGCGAGCCCCTCGGCGAGGGGGCTCTTGCCGGAGCCATCGATACCGAGCACGGCGATCGTGGGCACCGGCTGCCGCCGCCTGCCACGCTTGTGTCTTGTTGCCGCCTGCGATGCCGCCAGCTCGCGGATCATGCCCTCCAGAGCTGCGGCGATCTCTCGACGCGTGCCCTGCAACAACTGCGGGGGGCCAACGATGACCCGGTTCCACAGCGGCACAGGCAGCACGCTCCGCTTCGGCAGGCTGCGCTCGGGCCCCAGCAGGCATGCGGGGACAATCGGGATGTCGGGAAATTCGACAGCCAGTTGTCCCACGCCTGCCTTGAACGGAACGATCTGCCCCGCCACGCCGCGTGTGCCCTCAGGAAACACAACCAGGCAATGCCCGCGCTGCAGCACCTCTCGCATGCCCTGCAGTGGATCGGCACGGCGATCGCCACGCTCGACCCAGACCGGTTGCAGCAGGTACGTGACGAGCCACAGCAGGGCCTTCGGCTTGCAGAAGTACTCGTATGCCGCCACTGGATGGGTGCGACCCAGCTGACGCGGTGTGAGCAGACAAAGCAACAGCAGGACGTCCAGGTGGCTGTTGTGGTTGGCCACGAGGATGAAGCGCTCGAGCCCGGACAGGTTCTCGCGGCCCTCTGCACCAACACCAAAGGCCAGCTTGAGCAGAGGACGCAGTACCAGCAGGTGAATCAGGATTCTGACAGTCAATTGCGGCAGCCACGGGATCATGTCAGAAATCGTCCAGGACATACCTCAGGTAGTGGAACGTTACCGGGGCGGCGTAGAGGACTGACTTGAGGCTGTTGATGCTGCCCCCGCCACCTGCAGGGATATGTCCGCGATCGATGCCGAGGTCGGCTTCCAGTCTGGTCACCACGTGGGCCGAGATGGCAACCAGGAGCGGAATGAGCGCCGCCAGACTCAGCCCGTGCGGCAGGGTGATACCTGACCAGGGCGCCAGTACCAGTCCCAGCAGGGCCACCGCCGGAATCGGTGCCAGTAGCTGCAGCGGCAGTCCGATCCGGGCCGGCCGCTCTCTGGACTCGAGCAGGTAGGCCAGCAGATCGCAGAGCACGACGGCAGCAACCAGATAGACCGCCATCCAGACCGAGTAGTACATGAGATAGGCGATGTGGCCGACACAGTAGACGAGCAGGAAGAGCCCCAGGTCGATGGCGCCGATGGCGAGCACGGAGCCCTCGGCGTCCTGGCGACCCAGGGTAACGGCAAAGGGCACGACCAGGAAGGCCCAGACCGGCACAGAGATGATGAACATCCCGTACCAGTCGATGCTGATGTAGTAGAACATGAAGGGGATGGTCAGATAGGCAGTGAACATTCCCCAGCGGTCCTCAATACGAAGGTCCGCGAGGGTGAAATACTCGCGCAGGGCGTGGAAACAGAGAACGGCCAGCACCCCGAGGCCCCATGGGGACAGACCCAGCGCGGCCAGGGTGAAGGCCAGCACGAACATCCACACGTGGGGCAGATAGATGGCGACAGTGAAAGGGAACCGCAGGGAGCCACGCAACAGCGTCGCTGCCGACAACACAACCAGCAGAGCGACAAGCGTCATCTCAGAGGCGTGATCGACCAAGGCCCTATCCCCCGCGCCGAAGAAAAACGTGGTTCAGGCGGTCCTGCGAAGTACAATCGAGGGTTCCACAACGAAGGTCAAGCCGCAGGGGCAGGATCCACACCGACTTGTCTGGAACGACCTGCCGTACGCATCTTGAGCGCTTCACCACGCGGATCATGTAACCCGGAGCGTCGGCACCGATGGCAGAGGAACAGAAGCGTATTGCGGCAATCGTCACTTCCTTCTGGCGCATGTCCCATGCCGAAGTCATCGTCGGCCGCCTGCTGGAGGGCTACTACTACCAGGGCGAGCGCCAGCCTCCGCGCGTGCAGATCGTGTCGCTGTACGTCGATCAGTTCCCCGACAACGACATGAGTCGTGACAAAGCGAAGAAGCATGACATCCCCATATACAAGTCGATTGCCGAGGCTCTGCAGTTGGGTGGGGACGACCTGGCCGTGGATGGTGTCGTCATGATCGGCGAGCACGGCGTCTATCCGTACAACATCCGGGGACAGG
>JAQCJA010000515.1 GCA_027593305.1 bacterium | reverse complement strand
GCCCGGCAGACGGGTTCCAATCTTCATGGCGCAGCTCTTTCCGGTGGTAAGATATGAGGTGACACCCACTGCGAAACAATCAACGAGATGAAGGCCAGTGCGGAGCCACTGATGAAAATGACTTTGTAGCCGAAGTGATACCATGCCAGTCCGCCCAGCAGCGGCGCCACCACCGCCGCCAGATGGTTCATGGTGACGCCCATGGACAGAGTCGACTGCAGGTCCACCCGATCGGCGATGCGGTAGACATATGTGTTGAGTGCAATACTGCCGAAGAAGATGAGATTGTCAATGCAGTAGAGCACGTAGAGCGTCGGTCGATGGTCGATCAGAGCATACCCGGCGAAGACGAATACGAGTCCCACGTAGCTGGCACTGAGCATGATCCGCTCGCCAAAGCGATCGACAAGGCGGCCCAGCGTCGGCCCCGTCAGAGCGATCAGCGCCTGGTTGATGAAAACGAGAATCATGGTTGTCTCAACCGGCATCCCATGCACCTTCACCAGGGCGAAGATCGCGAAGGTGATAAACATCTGTTTGCGGCAGCCCTGCAGGAAGTTGAGTGCGTAGTAGAGGCCGTACTTGCGGCGGAAGACGAACCGCAGATCCGGCTCCTTCGGGCGCTCCCTGGAGGCGAACAGCAGGGCCAGACCACCGCCGAGAGCGGCCATTCCGGCGATGATGAACATGCCCTCGTAATGGATGTACTTGAGCCCGATGATGCACAGGCCGATGGCCAGCAGCCATGCCGCACTCTGTACCGAGCGCAACTGCCCGAGCCACTTCCCCTTTTCCCCCGGTGGTGAAAAGGTCAGGCCCATGGCCTGTTCCAGAGGCACCCAGCAGTGAAAGCCGACGCTCCAGACCAAGGAGAACAGCGCCAGGGTCATCACGGAGTCGACCCAGGCGTAGCCGACCATGCCCAACCCCATGACGGCGAGGGCCAGCGTTGCCACCACCGGGGGCGCCCAGCGAATCATCAGCGCGACGAACAGCACGTTGAGAAAGCCCGGGACCTCGCGCAGGGCCTCCACGTACCCCAGTTGATGGGGTTCGATGCCAAGGCGTTCAACGATGAAGTTGTTGAACAACGTCAGCTGCACGCCAAAGAAGAACCCCACACCAGCCACGGCGATAGCCAGCAGGGCGAAGCTCCGGGGCCAGCCGGAGAATCGTGCGATCAAGACATTACTCGACGCCCAGATCCGTGGCTCGCTGGAAGGCGGCCTTGCTGTCACTTACGCGGTTGGCACGGGCATAGACGACCCCGAGCCAATACCAGGCATCGCCAAGACTGGCATCCAGTTCAACGACCCGCTCCAGCACGACGAGTGCCTCGTCATCCCGCTTGAGTTCCAGCAGGGCCATGGCCCGGTTGTGATTCGCGTCGGCGTTGTCCGGCTCGAGAGCCGCAGCTTCACCGTAGGCTTGCTCAGCCTGCGTGAAATCCTTGGCCGCCCAGTAGATCCGCCCCAACTCCAGCAACATATTGACGCTCGCAAGTCCAACCGACCGCGTCTGCTGAATCACCGCCAGGGCTTCCTCCTCGCGACCCAGTTCCTGGTACGAGGTCGCCAGCGCACCAAGCAACTGCGCGTCGCTGCTGTGACTCGCTGGTCCGGCGAGCAGCGCCGCCGCGTTGTCAAAATCCTCTTCGTTGTAGTACAGGTAGCCGAGGCGCACAGCCGTATCTTCATCGTCGGGGTTCATCGCCAGAATGTCATGGTAGACGGTGATGGCTTCCTCGGCGCGATCCATCTGGTAGTAGGCATAGGCGAGGTTCCGACTCCCATCCACGTTGCCGGCGTCAATGGCCCGCGCCGCAGAAAAGGCCGCCACAGCTCCCTCGAAATCATCCTGCGCCAGCGCCTCCACGCCACTGTTGTACAATTTCACCCACCATCCACGACGCAGGCGGGCAGCTTCCTCCTGCCGGGCGGGATTCTCAACCGCGTGGGCAAAGGCCTGGCCTGATGCCTCGAACTGCCCCAGATTGGCGCGGGCAATGGCCAACAGCATCCACGCCTCGGCATCGGCGGGCGCCTCATCCACGGCCGTCTGCAATTGGATGGCGGCCTTGTCCCAATCTTCCTGTTGCACATAGAGCTTTGCCGCTGTCAGGGCTGTGCTCTGACAACCGGCGAACAGAGCCGCGCCAAGTATGATGAGCGACGCCCCGAGGCCGATCTTCCAGCTTTGCATCACGTTCCTTCCTTCATCCCGTTGGCTATTGTCGTATCGGTGGTAGACGTGCACCTGGGAGAATGTATCCAAACAATTGCGGGGGTTCCAGACACAATACCAGTCAACAACTCGCCGAAAGCTCGGCTTCCGCATATCCTTGCACAGAGCGACGATGCCGACACCCGTTCCCTGAGGAGAAAGACCATGAGGTGGTGGCTGGTCCTGCCTTTGGCCACCGTTGTGACCGTCGTTGGGCAACCGGCAGACAACATCTCCGTCACTGCCGACAACGCCGATGTCGCCGCTCTGCTGGCAGCTCGGGGCGACCACGACCGTGCCATACAGCTCTACCAGGACCTGCTAGGAAGTGCCGACAGCCTGGCGGTGTCGGTCCAGGTGCGTCGTGGACTGGCCAGGTCGTTGCTCATGGCCGGGCGGCCGGCCGAAGCGGCCAGCACGCTGGCTCGCGCCATGGAACTTTTTCCGGAGGATGCGGGGTTGCAGCGTGTGGCGGCGGGTCTGTACTCGAGCCAGGGTCAGTACGCTCAGGCCATCGGCCACCTGCAACGAGCCATTGCCCTGGAGCCTGATCAAGCCACCGACCACGCCAACCTCGGGGGTCTCTATACGAACCTGGGGAGCTATGACAAGGCGGAGCGCGCGCTGTTGCATGCCGTCGCACTGGCGCCCGAAGATGCTATCGTGCAGCGACGACTGGGGGGGCTGTATCTGCAACGCCACCGATACGACGATGCCGTCGAACATCTGACGCAATCGGCTCGCCTTGAGCCAATGTCGCCGACAACCCCGTACCTGCTGGGCCAGGTCCGGGAGGGTCTGGCGGAACCTGAACAGGCTCTGGAAGCCTACGAACAGGCCAGGCGGCTCGATCCCAGTTACATGGACGCCCACTATCGCGCGGCACAGCTGGCACGGCGGCTCGGGCGGTTCGCCCTGGCTGACAGCGCCATGGTCGCCTACACCCATCTGCAGTCGGTGGGCGGCAACGATGTCGATGCACTCAAGCAGATGCGCCTTCTGCGCGACGCCATCGTCGAATCCGGCGATCAGCCCGATCATGTGTTTGCGCTGGCACAATTCCTCTTCGACCAGGGATATCTGGACGAATCAGAGAACCGACTCGAGGCCGTACTGCGGCAACAGCCCGACAACTACCGGGCCCACAATCAACTGGGCAATGTCCACCTTCGCAGACGGAGTGCGGCGCTGGCTCTGGTGGAGTACGAAGCGGCGTTCCGTATTGCGCCGATGTTTGCGCCAGCGGCGCTGAATGCGGGCAATGCGTGCATGCTGCTCAAGGAGCCAGGACGCGCCTTGCCCTACTATGAACGAGTCGTGGCGCTGTCTCCTGATGTAGCCATGGCGTGGTACGGGCTCGGATCAGCTCACCTGGCATTGGGCCGCACCGACGTTGCCACCAGGGTTCTGCAACAGGGCCTGGATACAACCCACCCCGAGGGCAGAACGAAAGCAGCCTTCCTCGAACAACTGAGGAAGGCGCGCCTGAAGTGAGGTCGTAAGATCCGCAGGATCGGCCTGCACGTTGTCTCAGCGGATCC
>JAQCJA010000514.1 GCA_027593305.1 bacterium | reverse complement strand
AGCCGACCTGGGTGATATCGTTGTAACCGTCACCGTTCGGCGTGAAAGGATTTGGACTGATCGTCAGATCTTCGACGATCCCACCACCCAGGGGCACGGACAGGGACAGCGTATTGGTATCGACGGTAGGTTCCGCATCACCGGCTTCCACCGCCTGCCATGGTGCATCAGGGGAAGTGCCGCCGTTGGTCTGGCGCACGGCGAGGCTCACCGTTGTGCCATTGAGGAAGATTGGCGCCTGAAAGCGCAGCCTCAACTTTGGTCCGGCGCCGATCACCCGCCCCTTCTCACTGGCGGGCAGGGCCGAGTAGGCGGCGCCATCGAGGCTGTCCCCCCTGGCGTCAAAGGGGTACTGGGCTCCGTCACCGCGCAGAATGCGGAAGTACCGTACCGGTCCCTGCTCGGCCTCATCGAGGTCCTGCCAGGCCAGTTGCCCGACTTCAACGAGGCTGCCCGACGACAGGCGCTGGAAGAAGATCACGTCGCCACGCTCCTCCTCTTCCAGCAGGCCCCACGAGGGCGCCGAGAGCACGATATCGTCATTTGATACCGGCACCTGCTCACCTTCGATGGTCAGCCGGTGGTAGACCCGCGTCGTGTTCGGCAGAATGTTGACGGCATCGGGAATCCGAACCCAGATCGAATCGGCCAACTGGCGCAGCACACTCAATTCCTTGCCGTTGACCGTCAGGTAGCGGCCATCGCCGGTGGCCTCATACGTCGTGGTTGTGCCGTCTCCTGCATCGACTTCCATCTCCAGCAACTGCAGGCCACCGGAAGCCGGCATCGATAGCAGGATCTCATCGAAACCGAGGCTGCTGCTGGGGGAGGAGATGAAGTTCGGCTGCAAGTAGACCTGGAACGTGTCGATGACGCCTGCCAACGGGATTTCAGTGGGCGACACCTCGGCAAGAACCCGTTCAGCGACCGGATTGAGGAGCTCAATGTGAATGCTCTCGATGGCGGCGGCGACATCACGATCCGTTGTCGACAGGCTGACCTGCAACTGCACGAATCGCCGCAGGCCCGGGGATGTCACCCGCTCGCCCTGTTCGACGTAGGTGCGACTCCACGTGGACCAGCCAGAGGTGGGCACATAGATCGTGTCGGCGGGCCCCTTGAAACTGCCCAGCAGATTCCGCCACGCATCGTAGGTAATCTCCTGCCCCGACTTGTCGAAGTAACGCACGATCTTGCCGAGCAGGTCGCCCGTTCGCGTACGAATCTGCAGATCGGTGCCGGCAGGCGTCTCGGCGGCCCAGGTGATGGCCCCGAAATGACGGGGCTCGGGCAATTCGATCAGGTCGGAGGTGAATTCGACCTGTGCCGGATAGCCGCGGGAAAAGAGCTGGTATTCGGCTATGCTGGGACCCGTATTGTAGCCACCACGGCGACCGGGATCGACGGAGACGACGGTCATCTCCAGGAATCGCAGCGGGCGCGGGTCAGAGTACGGGTCGAGGAGATGTTCGAAACGGTCGATGCTGTTGTCCTCGCGGCTCCGGGGACTGAGGCGTGTCCACTTGATGCGTCCGTTGGCATCGCGCGAGCCGTCCGAGCCACGCACGACATAACCGTCAATGAAGCGCTGCGGCGCAGTCGTCGAGGTGCGCATGGCGTCGAGCCAGAAGGTTGCCCCCATATCGACGGTGAGGATGCCACGGTCGATGGTCGGAGACCACACCAGATGCAGGAAGTTGGACCTGAAATCGCCATCAAAAGCGGGCCCGGGGGCAAAGTTGCCACCCGTGAGAAACACGCTGCCACCGCCGCCGATAATGCCGGGACTGATGTTGTCACCGAATCCCAGAGGTTCGACGTCGGCCAGTCGTGGCCGCTCCCGCTGGTAGAACTCTCGTCGTCCCTGGCGCGCCGCATCGAGGGACTCGTAGACATCGCGTGCCACAGGCTCTTCGAGTCCCTGCAGGTCGCGGATGTAATAGATGATGTCGCCGCGAATGCTGACAGGCAGATCCAGCCATGCCGCCTCATCGGCCAACAGATGCCCACGCCCCTGGCGCGAATCGGTGACGATGATACGGATCGTCTCCACCATACGCCCTTCCCACTCGGGGTTCGCCAGGACCTGTTCCATCGTCAGAGGGAAATCGCGAATCGATTCGTTGGGCGCGTTGGTGCCGCCAATGGAGACGAAATCGATTCGGTCCGCGTCCTCTGTGACTGCCTCCTGATCGGCGGCGACGAGCACACGGAACTGTCGAAAGGGGTCACCGAGGTCTTCGTCGACGAAATGCAGCACCAGTTCGTCCACCGGTACAACCCGCCCCAGGTCGATCTCCACTGAGCGCTCTTCCACGGGATCCCGCGGGTCCGGTTCCCAGAAAGTCGTCGGGTCGCCATCGAGGATGTTGGGCGCATCGGCTGCGTTGGAGCCGACGCGGCTGATACCGGGACGCAGGAAATAGGTATAGAGGGGGACATCCTTGCGGTCCCGAATGATCTCACCGCGCACGTCGAGCGTCTCGGTGCTGTCCACATTGAGGATCGCTGACTCGCCCTTGCTGCGTCTGATCTCGGACAGGGTCCGGGTAAAGGTGTCGCGATCATCCAGAATGTTGTAGCGCGTGCGGAAACTATGGGGACGGACCACACCATTGGCGTCAAGATCCACAGCATGCAGCGGCAGGGACCAGCGTTCCCAGTGGGCGGCCTCATCGACAACAATGGCATTGTTCGTGAGTCGATAGCCGGTCCGTCTCTGGGCATCGGCGGAAACAGTCCACAGCAGCGCCCATCCCAGGATCACTGCCGGCAGCAGTCGAGATTGAGAGCGGCGGAACATGACCGTCATGATTTTCCTCGCATGTGTGTACCACGCCACTTCAGAGGCAGGAATGTCCTCAGAATTGACCTGTCCTCGCTTTGTACGGCACCGGGTATTCTGCGGTGGACGGGGCCACCGGACTGGCAAGATGCGGGTATGAAGGAGTCCCGCCAGGGCGCTGTCAAGCACCGTCGGCATGCCCGGGCCCCGATTTGCCCATTTCGGCTCGAAACTTACGGATTCCTGCCAGAGATGGCGTTGTCCCGCTCCCGGCTGGGGCGCAACGACAGACGGCCCGCGTTGACGACGTCCGTCCAGCTGTCTCGGCTGCCATCCGGCCAGATGACGACGACGGAATCGGCCGCCCCCCGAGCCAGGCCGGCAACCACCGTGGGCGCATTGCTCGAGCCAAAACCAAGGCCGGACGTGACCGATCCATGCACGGTCCGCGCCCCGGTATGAACGGCCACCCGCGCGCCAATGGCATCGCGGCCGCCGATCAGGGCCCGCACGGAGAGCGACGCACCCCCGGGGCCGTCGTTGCGGTACAGAGCGTTGGGCCAGACGTCAGCGTTGTAGTGGCCCCCGAGGCCGGCGTAGAGGTCCAGGTCACCATCCGCGTCATAGTCGGCGAACGTGACACCATGCCCTTTGCCCAGATTGCCAACGCCGGCGGCCTGGGTGACATCAGCGAATGTGCCGTCCCCCCGCTGCAGGAACAGCACGTTCGGTTCGAGGCGAGACATTTCGGGACCACCGTTGGCCAGGTAGAGGTCGGGAGAGCCGTCGTTGTCAACATCGCCGACGCCGGCGCCCATGGTGCCGAAGGAGCGTCCCAGTCCGGCGAGCACGGCGACATCGGTGAACGTCCCATCCCCCTCATTGTGATACAGGAATGGTCGATTGGGTTCGACCGCGCGGCCGTCGACGGCACTGCGCAGGACATCCTCGAAGCCGCTCATGGTGGCGACAAACAGATCCAG
>JAQCJA010000513.1 GCA_027593305.1 bacterium | reverse complement strand
ACCGAACGTTGATGATGGCGTTGCTGATGTCTCGCAAAGCTTTTATTATTATACACCTACGGCGGTTTTGCGTCAAGCGGATCCGACTCCTGCACGCCTCCTGGGAATTGCTATCTCTTGCCATCGGCAACGTCCACAACAAGCGCCCTCGTCGATCTGAAGGGCCTGCTTCCCGAACAACTGCGAGCTCTGGCGATCGACCTTGGAGAGCCCGCCTATCGTGGCGATCAGCTCTTCACGTGGATTCAGCAACAGGGCGAGTGTTCTCTTGCCGCGATGACGAATCTGCCCAAGCGATTCCGTGAGGGGCTGATGGCCGCCGGTGCGTCCGTCAGCCACCTGCAACTGCTGGAAAGACGCGATTCGGCAACGGGCATGGCTGTGAAGTTCCTCTTCGAGGCGGAAGCCGGGCAGATTGAGTCTGTACTGATTGTCGATGGCGATCGGCGTACAGCCTGCCTGTCCTCACAGGTGGGCTGTGCACTTGACTGCAAGTTCTGCGCCACGGGCCGCATGGGTTTCAAACGCAACCTCGGAGCCGGGCAGATCGTCGACCAGTTGCTGCAACTGCACGCCGCCGCCGCCGAACATGGCGACAGAGTCACCAATATCGTCATGATGGGTATGGGTGAGCCGTTGCTCAACTATGACGAGGTGACTCAGGCCCTGCGCATCATTCGGCATGGCGACGGGCCAACAGCAGGTCCAGCCGTCGGCGGCCGACGTATCACCATCTCCACCGCCGGCTACCTGCCCGGGATCCTGCGCCTGACAGAGGACGACCTCAACGTCGGCCTGGCCATATCTCTGAATGCGACCACTGATGCCATCCGGGAGCGGTTGATGCCGATCAACCGCAAGTGGCCCATCGCCGATCTGCTGCGGGCGGCTCGGGGATACTTCGAGCGCAAGGGACGAAGGGTAACCTTCGAGTACGTGTTGATGGACGGCGTCACCGACAGCGACGAAGATGCGACGCGGTTGGCAGTGCTGACACGGTCCCTTCCGTGCAAGATCAACATCATCCCCTACAACGAACTAGGTGCTTCTCCCGGGGTTGAGGCGGTCGCCTTTGAGGATTTCCGCCGGCCGCCGAAGTCACGAATTGAAGCCTTCGTACGGCGATTAAGGGAAAGCACGGGGCACACGGTAACCCTGCGGGAGAGTCGAGGCAGTGATATTGGCGCCGCTTGCGGGCAACTGTACCGCCAGCAGGAGACCAGAACCCGGGAGCAGCCAGCGTCGGTCGGCGTTGCGGGCTAGGGGCCACCTCACGGGCGGAGCCATCGTGGCCTGGGCGACGGCGACCTGCGCCAGCACACTGGGTGTGATCCCGGGAATCACTCATCCTCTCTGGTGGAGCGTGGCGGCAACCGTCCTGTTTTTCTCCCTGTTTCCGGATGTCGATACCGACTCAGTGCCCCGCCGCTGGTTCTACAGGGGAGTTCTGGCCGTGTTGCTTTACCTGGCATGGTGCGGGTGGTGGATCGAAGCTACGGTCGTCGCAGGCGTGTCGATGTTGCCCCTTGTCGATCATCACCGGGGTTGGACGCACGGCCGTTTTGTGCCCGTCCTGCTACCCGCGGTCCTGTGTGTCGGGCTGCTCTGGTGGGAAGGAGGCAGCGCCACAGGTCTGGGGGCATCTGCTGTTCTGACACCATTGCGGTTGACGTTTGTCGGTGCCGCCGTCAGTGGTTGGTACACCCATCTACTGCTGGACGGCCTGTTCCGCATCTTTCCTCGGGATCCTGCATAGGTACGGAACCGATCCCGTTCACTCGTCGGCTGCCTCAGGGGCGTCGTCAACGTCCGCATCCTTGTTGCTGCGGCGTTCGACAAAACTCTTGACCTTGGACACCGCATCAGGAACCAGTTCAACCAGCTGGCCCCAACTGATCTCCTTTTCCTTCATCGTTATCACTTGCACCTTGCCCTTGCCATCGATAACGACGAACCCGATGGGTTCCACGGTAGCGCCCCCACCCGTGCCACTGCGGCCGGACCCTTCCGTGCCGCCGCCAGCGGCAAAGCCCAGGGAGATCTTGGACACGGGGATCAGTGTGACCGATCCCGCCGTCAAGGGCTCGCCGACAACGGTGCGTGTCTGCACAATCTTGTTCAGTTCACCCAGTACGCGCTCAATCAGTGCGTCCACCGAGGTAGCCATTGGCTCCCTTTCCTTCATCGATTCAGGCAATGCCGCTGCGTGCGGCCATCCGGGCCCGGTTCGAGCGCCACGACGACACCCGGGCAGAGACCCAGTAAAATCCGTTGATCAGAACGGCCCGGAGAATGTAGTACAACAGTCTGCCCAACTGCACATGGACGCAGACGCCAACTTCGCCCCGCGTGCCCTTATCGACGAAGTCCGACTCGACGTCCACTTCGAACCGCTCCGGCAACACGGCGCGCAGGGCGCACACGACGCCTTGAAGCTGACCCGTGGCCGCCGGGTCGGACAGGCCAACTCTCGCCGTGACACGAAGATGATGCAGAGAAAACGCTCGTGGGAAGGAGGCGATCATCCTCCACACGGGGCGCACCATCGTCCATATCAGAGCGCCGTCACGGCGCAGCCGCTGCGGAGGCGTCAGTTCTGGTTCTCTGGGTGCCCGATCGACAGCCCCGGGCTCAGCGGCGGTTGCGTCTGCCGTGCTCGTCTGGCCGCGATCCCCACCGATCCCGGCAGTCCGTGGTGCGGCCCCACCAAGGGCGAACAGGGGCCCCAGGGCAAGCCCGAACAGCCGCACGCGGATCTGCCACACGGTCGTCTCACTCCGTCGCATAGCAACGAGACCCAGGGCACCCCACCAGGGAGCAATATCGAAGCGTAGATCAAGGGCCGTGTCCTGGCCGTCTTCCACTGCCTGGACAGAGACAACGATCGGCAGCAGAACAAAGGTCAGGGCGACGCCAAAGAGCACCGCCGGAACAGAGGCCCAGAGCACGGCAGTCCCCCACGGGAAAAACACGGAACTCCTGTCAATCCAGTCAGTTGTTGAAGGAAGCTACCTGCGCGCCACCAATGACGTCAAGCACGACCGTGAACGGCGCGATGCAGGTGCTTCCGTGCGCTGTCGCACCTTGACAGTTGGCCCCCGGCGCTGTTACCCTAGAACCGTCGAAACTCCAAGTGCCCAAAGGATTTCAGACCGATTTGACATATCCGTTCAGGCAACTGCCTGCCGCGTTGCGGCACACGTTCTGTCGATCTCTCATTCTTGCGCTCGCGGCAACCGGGTTGGCCCGTACCAGCGAAGCGCGGTCCTCCCTGACGTCCCGCTTTGCGGAGGCAGTTGCAGGGCCAGGCGTGGAACAGACGGCGCGCCTCATTGTGGATTATTTCCCTGGCGACGGTGAAGCCGTCATCGGCCTGCGGGCCCGGTTGACGTCCCGGGATGCGAGCCTTCTCCGCGTCCAGTCCCGGCGCGGGCACGTGTCCGTGGCGGGCCAGGGCTTCAACATCGATTACAGCGACGATGGCATCGGGCAGCGAACGGCTGACACCGTCGAAGTAGGTCTGCTGACGTCGGCGACGTCAATGGTATTTGATCTGAGTCTGACGACGAATGTCGACACGCCGCCAACGCCCGGACACCAGGCGACAGTCGCCCTGGTTGCAGTTCCGCCTCTGCAGGCGAGTCTTGCCGTGGAGCCCGCACACGTGTATCCGGGAGAGTCGGTTGAATTTTGCCTCAGGGCCGAGCGGGCCAGTGGTGAGAATCGGCCTCTCGAGTTGGTCGGTGCGATGTGGCCAGCCGGGTTTGTTCCTGTCGGT
>JAQCJA010000512.1 GCA_027593305.1 bacterium | reverse complement strand
TCGCCCGTCGGCCGCGGACTTCCTCCCAGTTGCCCGCGTCGACTTTGGTGCCATCACCGATGGGCAACCAGTAGATCGGCCGATCATAGGCCTTCTCCGGATACAGCGGGTTGGCCCCGGCGTGATGCAGACGAGCGCCCTGATCCCCCTCGACAGGGGCCATGTCGCGGCCAACGAACCGCCCCGTGGCGAAGTACGTGGAGGAGATCCTCATGGCCGACAGTTCCGCCGCCCCGTGACGCAGGCTGAAAGGCGTATCAAGGCCTTCGGCGAGGGTGACACTGGTGCGCTGGCGCCGCACACGCCACAACCGGGCGGCCGGATAGTATCTACGGTATGCAGTTTCGGGGGGCTGGCGCGGTATGTCGCCGTCATCACGCCACTCCGGATGGGTCAGGAACGGCTCCAGTTCCCAGGTGCCACCCCGTCCCCCCATCTCCACCAACCAGTCGGCGATGGCGGCGAAACGGCCATCACCATCCCGTCGGGCGACACTGTAATAGCTGTCGGCCAGTCCGGTCGGCACGACCCGGGCGCCCCGATCCTGTCGATTCGAAATGCTGGTCACGACCGTCCCGTCGGCGTGCATCAGATGGTAGGACATCTCCAGATTGGCCCGCACCGGCTCCAGCAGTTCCCAGCGGCCCAGCGATTCGGCGGCCAGGCGCAGAGCCCGGTCCACCACCGGGTTGTATACCGACGTCGATCGCTCAATGAATTCGCCGTCGGCATTGACGTCGATCGTTTCGGCGAGATACGCATCTATGGTGGGCATCACCTGCGCTGCGAGATCCGGAAACAGTTCCACCGCCATCGACAGCGCCGAAACCAGCACCCACCGATGATTGGGTGTATGGAAGCCTCCTTCCACCATGCCTGGTGCCGCCGTGTGGATCAGTTCACCCAGTGCCTCGGCCATACGCCCCGCTCCGGAGTCGCCTGCGGCGTCCGCCCTGCGGGCGGCACGAACAACCGGCGCCAGGGCCTGAATGGTGAAACCCGTGTCCGGCGAAGAGTCGAAGTTCGTCGTCAGCAGATCGAAACGGCCTCCCGGGGTGCGCCAGCGGCGGCCCCAGGCGGCAACACGCTCGATGCGCTCCACGAGACTCTGATCCCCATGGTGACAGGACTCGGGCAGCAGGTAGGCGTAGCCGAAAGTAGCCGCAGAACTCACCTGACTGGTCCCGGCCAGGCCGTCCGGACCGAGGAACCCCCCATCGTGGGCCTGCGCCGCGCCGTCAATCTGGCGTGCGGCAAGATTGGGAATGCCAGCATCAAAGGCAGCAACCATGCGCCGGTAGTCGTAAGCCATCGTATCTCCGTTCAAACATGAATCTGCAGAAAGAGTTATGACCATTCACGATAACGACAGTGAGCAGAACGTGCACGGATCCAGGCCCGGCACCGGTGCCGTCGCCTGGACACCGGATGCCGATCATATGGCCGGATCCAATCTTCAGGCTTTCCTCGACCGCTGGAATCTGCCATCCTTCGACGCGCTCATGGAGCGCTCCACCACGGACGTGGAGTGGTTTACCGGGGCCGTGCTCGACTTTCTCGGGATCCGCTTCTCCGTCCCGCCACAACAAGCGGTCGATCTGAGCCCCGGTATCGAGCGGCCCATCTGGTGCCCGGGGGGCCGTCTGAATATCACCGCAACGTGCCTGGACCAATGGCTGGAGTCCCCTGCCACAACCCAGCGCCCGGCGCTGATCGCCGAACTCGAAGACGGTACGCACCGGACCCTGACATATGGGGAGCTGGCCGCCGATGTCGGGCGTTGCGTCAACGCCCTCAGCGCCCTCGGCATCGTCCAGGGGGACCGCGTCGGCCTCTACATGCCGATGACGGCGGAAATCGTCGTGGCTCTGCTGGCCCTGGCTCGCATGGGAGCCGTGATCCTGCCGCTGTTTTCGGGCTTCGGCGCCGGTGCTGTGGCGCAACGCCTGACAGACGCCGGGGCCAGGGGATTGATCACGGCAGACGGTTTCTCCAGGCGTGGCTCGACGGTGGCACTCAAATCCCTGGCCGATGCGGCGCTGCTCAAGGCCCCATCGGTAACCTCTGTCCTGGTACTGCGCCACGCCGGTATCAGCGTCGATATGCAGCCGGGACGGGATTACTGGTGGCACGATGTCGTACCCGATGCCGCACCGATCAGCGCCCCTGCGGACACAGCCGCCGAGGATCCACTGATGATCATCTACACCTCTGGTACCACGGGGCGGCCCAAAGGTGCAGTACATACCCATTGCGGGTTTCCCGTGAAGGGCGCCCAGGACATGAGCTTCGGCATCGATGTCCATGCAGGCGATCGCATCCACTGGGTGACAGACATGGGCTGGATGATGGGGCCCTGGCTCGTCTTCGGGGCAACCATCCTCGGTGCCACGGCCTTCGTCTATGAGGGAGCTCCGGACTGGCCGGGGCCGGATCGGCTCTGGGCCATGATTGAACGCCACAGACTGCACCAGGTCGGGCTTTCGCCGACGCTCATACGATCCCTCAAATCATTTGGGGACAATCAATTAGAACACAAGAACCTGTCCAGTCTGAAGTGTTTCGCGTCGACAGGTGAGCCCTGGAATCCGGACCCGTGGCACTGGCTGTTCGAGCGTGTGGGGGGCAGCGCAGTGCCCATCATCAACTATTCAGGCGGCACCGAGATCAGCGGCGGCATTCTGATGGATAACCCCCTGCGGCCGATCAAACCGGCCGCCTTCGGGGCGCCCTGCCCGGGTCTGGCCGTGGATGTCGTGAACGCCGATGGCCAGTCGGTGCGAAATGAAGTGGGCGAGCTGGTCATTCGTACGCCCTGGATCGGTATGACGAGGGGTTTCTGGAATGATGCCGGGGACGATCGTTACCTGCAGACCTACTGGGGCAGATTTGCCAGGACCTGGGTTCACGGAGATTGGGCCATGGTGGATGATGACGGCCACTGGTGGATCATGGGACGATCGGACGACACGATCAATGTTGCCGGCAAGCGCGTGGGCCCGGCCGAATTCGAGTCGGTCCTCGTCAGCCACCCCGCAGTCATGGAAGCGGGTGCCGTCGGCGTGCCACACCCCGTGAAGGGTGCCGAGGTCGTCTGCTTCTGCATACTCACGCCGGGCTCCGCAGCAGACAACAACCTGAGAGTCGCCCTGAGCGATGCTGTCGCCCTTGAGTTGGGCCGCCCCCTGCGACCAGGACGGATCCTGTTTGTGGCTGACCTGCCACGAACTCGGAATGCAAAAGTCATGCGACGTGTCCTGCGGGCGGCCTACCTCAACGAAGATCCAGGTGATACAACGAGCCTCGTGAACCCCGAATCAATGGAAGCGATCCGGGCGGCCTCTGTATAGTGCTATACTGTTCTGTTACAGTGTTTTATGTGATATGTAATAATATTATGCATGAGATGTGGGAGTGACTTGGAAGGAACCAGATCAGGAGGATAACAGCGCATCAGAAGCGGACCATGAGCGCGTCATCAGCGATTCACCCATGATGTCGCAGCTGCAGTGACAGAATCGGCGAAATGGCCCCCGGCAGACCCGGCATCGAGCCGCACGACCCAGTATACCCGCTTCCAGCCCGCTTCTTCCGAGCAGGGATCAGTAGAAGCCAGGCAGATTCGTGCGGATCAGGATTCCTGCGGCTTCAGGATTCCTGCAACTTCAGGCTCCCAGCAGTGGAAACAGCGGCGCCACCGCCCCGAACATCCCGGGGAAGCGGAAGACGGCAGGATCGGCCGTGCGGATTCTCTCAAGCACTTCCGGGGTCAACATCGCTC
>JAQCJA010000511.1 GCA_027593305.1 bacterium | reverse complement strand
GAAGGACAGGTCGTGTTCGCCCAGCATGGCGATGCCCTCCTTGAACACCCCACTGCGCAGGAAATCACCCTGCTCCACCTGCGGCCAGGTCAGTTCCGGATTGTGCGGATGATGGTTGAGAATCATGCGCACACCACGCAATCGCCCGTCCGCCGCCTCGGCGTGCTGGTGCAGGACTTTCTCCGCAAGCTCCGTGTCCTGGGCCAGATGTACATAGGAGACGATGCCGCCGGGATGGAGCCGGGCATTCATCTGGGCACTGACGAAACGTGTCTCCTCGACCGTGTCGACGATGGCGCCGCCCGCCATCTGCCCCACGACGGTTTCCACATGTACGCTGGAGACCAGTTCGAGGGGGGCCGGCAACTGCCTCATATCAGCCAGATAATCCGCGGCGACGTATCTGGGCAGATGTTCGGCCACGGCAGTGCCGAGATTGGGGTTTGGACGTTTGCCGATGTCCCACAGATGAAAGTGCGGATCACAGACCTTCATGCAGACTCCCCGTGGGCCGTGTGGTACTCCTTGCGCACCCGCTGCGCCTCGATTGGGGGCAGGGGGAAGATCCAGCCCCGGTTGCGGATGATCGCCCTGGCCAGTTCCGGCGGGATGGCGACGATCAGTTCCGGCTCGATGGAGAAACGCCCCGTGAAGCCACCGATGGCACTGCGCGCATGCACGCCGGAATAGCTGCTGTCCTGACCGTCCACGGCAAAGGCGCCGGCGCCACCGCCAAAGACGGATTGCCAGCGGAGGGAAAAGCCGTTGGTCACCGAGGGCGCGCCGTGGAAAGCCGTGTCGGTGGACACCACCATGCCCAGGCCCTTGACGGTGTAGAGCATGTCATTGAGGTCCCCACCTTCGCCGCCGCAGACGATGGACCAGTGCAGGCGGCCAATCATCGAGTCCGCGATGAACTGCGCCGCTTCCTGCCCTTGCTTGATCCGTTCCGGATCATCGTACATCTGTCCTGGACCGTAGCCGTACCCGGACAGGTAGACGAGACCGGATTCATGAAAGATCACCGAGCAGATATTGGCATTCTGCAGATCCCGCCCCATCCAGCTGTCGAAAGTGCCCAGATCCAGATTCAGCTTGCCGATACGATCGTAGACGTCGAAGTCGCGCCGCAGGTGGTTGGGGATGATCGAATTGTCGTAAAACGTTCCCATTGCCTCACACTCTCCAGAATAATGATGCCTCTGGTGCCCGGTACCGGACACCCATTTCAGGGGTCTTGATGACCTGTTGTTCCTGGTGCAGCGAGTCGATCCCGGCGATCACCATACCCGACGTCAGCAGGGTGCGCTGCACGGGATAGGGTGCCTCCCCGGTAAGGATCAGGTCCTCGATGTGACGTGTCAGCGGGTTGAAGAAGTCCGCCGTCGTCGAACCATGGCCGGGCATCGGCAGATACATCTGGCAGGACAGGATCTCGCCGGTGCCGCTCAGATGGCCCGCATAGTTGAAGTCCCGGATGTTCGTCAGAAATATCGACGTGCGGAAGCCATCACGATGCTCGATCAGATACCCCGTCATTTCCGGCATGGTGTGATGCGCCCATTCCAGCGTCACCGGATCCGTCGGATAGCCCCCCTCCACCGGCAGGTTGTGACTGCGCGTCAGGGCGGCGACGAAGAGCTCCCGCGTGCGCTGGCAGTCGGCCGCGTTCAGCCGATCCCACAGAGCTTCGTCCCGCAGGGCCTGGACCTGACGGATGCCGACCTCCCCGCCCTGGCGACGCTCCGACATGCATTGCGCCGTCTCCAGCGCATGGATGTCATAGCTGTCGACGCCGCCGTAGGCGACACAGACACTCTCCGTCATCGGTGCACCATAGGGCACATCGATGGACGGCAGACGCCACGTGACCGGCAGGGATGATCCGGCAAGGAAGGGGAACCCGAGACGCTCCGAGTCGGCAACCATCTCCGCACACTCGTCCCACGTCGTCGACAGATGCTTGTCATTGAACACGGGTACGGAGCGCCCCGACGCCTCGAAGACGTTCACGACCTGCTTGAACCAGTCGTAGCGCGGGTACCGTGTCTGACCCTTGTCGTTGCGCGGGTATTTGCCGTGCTCGGCGATGATGACGACACCGTCCACGGCCAGGCTCGAGCCACCCAGACACAGCGCCTCAGCGATTGTGCCATGCTGTTTGAGCTGATGTTTGGCGATCCGCTGGCGGCCCAGATCCCCCTCGGGGAACTGATCGATGTACACGGATGCGACCTCGACCCGCGGCGCCAGCCAGCGGCCCCCCCAGTTCTGTCCCTGCGTCAGTCGGTCGAGAAAGTGCTGGGCGTGGGAATGCTCCCGTACCACCGTGCCAAGGAAGGCGATGCGTTTGGGCCGGGTGGCAGCGTGCGTGGGCAGACCGGTGAGCAACACGCCGGCGCTGGCCGCCAGAAATTGACGTCGTTGCATGGGGCGAATCTCCTTGTTGATGTTGAAATCAGCAATGCCGGTGGCACCTGTTCCCTTATAACGTCGCCTGAATTGCTGCGTACAGGTCCGGCGGCAGTGGCCCCCTCCGCGCACCCGTCACGTTGTCCTGCAGGTGATCGATGTTCGTCGTGCCAACGATGGCGGTGTGTACGTGGTCGTTGTTGAACAGCCAGCGCAGACTCGCCTCGACGCGTGGCAGGTCACCGATGATGTCGGCTGACAGACGCTGCTGTCCAAGGTCCCAGATCCTGGCATCCTGCTCCGGTCGCGGCCCCTCGTAGATGGCATTGGCAATGGGATTTTTGATGATGATGCCCATGTCCTTCGCCCGTGCCGCAGCAATGACCTGGGCGGGGCCTTGATCGAGCACATTGTAGCTGAGCTGCAACGTATCGAAGGCTCCCATTTCCACAGCGTGGACGGCGGCCTCGTCATCGGCAGACAGACTGATGAAACGGACCTTGCCCTGCTCCTGGGCCCGCTGCAACCCCTCGATGCCGTCCCCGTGGAGCAGATCATCGAGTGATGGCGAGTGCAACTGCATGATGTCGATGTAGTCCGTCCCCATGCGCTGCAGGCTGCGGTCGATCTGCGGCGCGATCGCTGCGGCGGAGTAGTCGAGGGTCTGCACCCACTCGCCATCGGACTGCTGCACCCGTCCGGAGCCGCACTTGGTGGCGAAGATGAACTCCTGCCTTCGATGGCCGATGTACTTGGCGATCAGCTCCTCACTCCAACGATAGGCGGCGGAGGAATCGACGAAGTTGATGCCCGCATCCAGCGCCCGATTGAGCAACACCCCCACATCGTCACCCGCATCGACGGGCGTCCAGCCAATCTCCCAGGCACCAAAGCCGAGGACCGATACCTGCAGTTGGGTGCGACCGAGTCTGCGTGTCTCCATCATGTCTCTCTTCGTGCTGTGAGGGCTGTGAATTCCAGGCCAGCCGCCGTCGATTGTCACAGGACAAGATAGGCCATACCGAAGGGGCCCTCGGCGACAAGCCCGACCCTGGTGGTATATTATGGCCCCTGGTTCCTTTCACCGCTTTCGGCAGAGGCAGCATGTCGACTACGCTCGAACAACTCGTCGCCGAATACGCCCGGCAGAATCCCGGCTCCCGGAGCCTGTTCCAGCGAGCGCAGGCGTCGATGCCCGGCGGCAACACGCGCACAGGGGTCTACGTCGATCCATTTCCGCTGTACACGCAGAGCGGTTCGGGTGTGTATGTCAACGACGTCGACGGCAACCAGCGACTCGATTTCGTCAACAACGCCACGGCGCTGATCCTGGGGCACGCACATCCCGCCGTCGTTACGGCCCTGCAGGACCGTGCCGCGCAGGGG
>JAQCJA010000510.1 GCA_027593305.1 bacterium | reverse complement strand
CCGCCAGCGGGCGGCGTGCTGGGCTGCTCGATCTCGATTTCACCGGGCCCTGTGCGCACCTGGTACTGGGTGTGGCGCAAGCTTTCCCCGCAGAGGATCGCGGGATTCTGCCCCAGTGCGTGCCCCTGGTCTCCGGGGAGGTTGAGTTCATGTCGATCGCCTGTTTCGGCGGCGACCATCCGGCGCCATTGCGTGGCATCGATCAGACCAACGCTCTGATCGAGTTGCTCGCCATCACCCGCTGGGGCAGGCTCGACACGCTCGTCATCGATATGCCACCCGGCCTCGGTGACATGGCCCTCGACGCGGTGCAGTTGCTGCCGCGTGCCCAGTATCTCGTCGTTGCTTCCCGTGCGCAGCTTGTTGCACAGACCGTGCGGCGCACCCTGGCGCTGCTGTGTCGTCTGGATCGCCGCATCTGCGGCGTCGTCGAGAACATGGCGCCTGCCCATGCGTCCGACGCAGTGACGGCCATGGCCGCCGAATATTCGGCCGCCACCCTCGGTGTCCTGCCTGTTGATCTGGATGTGGAGGCGGCCCTAGGAGTGCCGATGAAACTGCTGGCATCACGCTTCGGGTTGGCGGTGCAATCCCTGGCGGCTCGCCTCTGAAGGCTGGGCCGGCCTGTCGTATGGGACCGTCACCCACCGGTCGCGTGCAGTTCTACGTCCACCCGAAGGAAGTCATGGTCAGTCCTGGCGCCGGGAGAAGATCGTGAAACTGTCGGCGCTGAAACTGCCAAAGACGCCAAGGCCGCCCTCGGTGTGGAAGATCGGTCCCGCGTCGCCGTCCGCTCCGGACTGGCCATTGAAGGCGGTCGTGTAATAGTCGAAGTAGTTGGCGTCCGCAGACTGCAGCGTGATCCGATAGTCTCCGGTGAAGCGTACGCCAAACCACCAGAAATCCGAGCGCAGGGTGTCGGCGGGAATCCAGTAATCGATGACCCGCCCCCAGTAGAGTTCGTCCCGCTGGTCGCGCCAGAGTTCGCCGCGACTGTCGGCATCTTCCGCCAACTCCTCCCAGTCTTCCTGATCCCGATCCCGCAGCCACTGGGCGGTGCGTCCGTCGGGCCCTTGCAGAGAGATGTTGCGGGCGAAGTACGACTCCAGCGCCCGGATGCGCTCGTCCAGGACAACGAGAGAATCGGCGTCCGCGATCCCTTCCAGGCGTTCCCGTCGGGCGACGATGGTATCCAGTTCGGCCGTGAGCGGCTCAGCATCCGCGCCGAGACTGGAGACCCACTCCGCCTCGACGATGATGATGTAGCCTGCCGCCGTGGAACTGCGATCCCAGAAGAACTGACCCGGATGCAGCAGTTCACCAAACGCGTTGGCTGAGCTCTGCTGGTAGGAGATCGTGTCGCCGTCGATCCGTGTCACCGGCGCGCGCATGGGAACGGTGGTCTGCGCACGCAACTGCCGGTCACCGTGTGTCGCCGTCAGGTAGTAGGTCTGACCCTCCTCTACAGGCATCGTGGCATGAGGGACCTGGTAGAAGCCGGGTCTGTCAGCCCGTTCCTCGAGACTCACGGTGCGCTCTTGTGAGCGGAGAAGGACATCGGCACCGGAGACGGGGGCCTCGAGCCCTTCGTAGTAACGTTCGGGAGCGATCGTCTCCTGCAGGTGGATCTCCGGATCGACGCCAGGAGACAGGAAAGCCTCGACGAACAGCGTCTGCCGTCGGTCTTCGACTTCTGCCGGGTTGCTGCAGGCGAAGAGCACCAGGCCTGTCAGCAGCAGGATGTTGCACGCCGGGGTCCGTCGCCCTACCGATGTTATCATGATGGTCCGCCTCAGAACGAGAAGTCGATGCCGATGCTGGGCAGCAATGGCAACATGGACAATTCCTTGCGCTTGCCTGGTTTGCGCTTGTGTGCCGTGCCGTCACTCCAGAAATAGTTGAAGATGTTCTTGTGATTGCTGGCGTTGACGATCTGCAGATAGGCCTTCATATCCCAACCGGAAAAGACAAACTGCCGCGCAAGGGATGTGTCGAGCCGCTGGTAGTCCGGCAGACGCACACCGTTCAACTCGCCCTTCTCCTGGAAGGACCGGCTGAGGCCAGAGGGCAACTCGATCTCTCCGGAGCCGAAAACCTGAGTGTAGGGCTGCCCACTGGCCCGGGTGAAGCGGGAGTTCAGCGTCCAGCGTCCGCCCAGGTGCCAGGAGTGAATCATGTGCAGCGTGATGCGCCGATCGAATTTGGAGCGGAACGTCTGTGGCTGACCGCTGGCGGCCAGATTGAGTCCATCGATGGTGCGCTCCGTGAGCCCCGCATTCAACGCAATCCAGCCCGTCTGTCGCCCTGCCCGCTTGCGCAGCAACAGGTCAAAGCCGAAGGCCCGGCCATCACCCCGCCGCAGGATGTCGCCGATCTCAACCGACTGCTGCTCGTCGTAGTTCAGTTCATACAGGCCGCCGTAGTCCTTGTAGTACGTCTCCACGTCGATGTGCACCCGACGCAGCTTTGTTTCGAAGCCGGCGACGTAGTGGATGGCGCGACTTGGCTCGGCGGTGGAGTCAGCCAGGGCCCAGATGCTGGACAACAGCGAAATGCCCTGAAATTCTCGCGCCAGACGGAAGATGTACTGGTGGTAGACACCTGTTGCGGCTTTCAAATAGGTGTCCACGCCGAGTTGGTAGCGCACGGCCAGGCGGGGTGACCAGCCGTTGTAGCCGCCGTTGGAAAAGTGATTGAGCCGCAGTCCGGGCTGCACTCGGAGGCGGAGCGCCGGTGACCAGTTGTCCTGTACATACAGCGCGTTGTGGAACCCCTCCACGTCGATGTTGACCCAGTTCTGCGACTCTTCGCCAAAGTCATATTCCATCGACATGCGCTTGACCAGATAACCCAGTTCCAGGCTGTGTGCCGGTGTGGGCAACCAGTTGAGATCCCCCTTCAACGACAGATCTGTGAGCCGATTCGTCTCCTCGAGGGTTACATCCTCAGACCTGAACAACGTTTCGGCCCTGAAACGACTGCCGGTGAACAGAAAGTTGCCGAAGAGATTGCTGGCGAAGACGTGAGTCCACTTGGAACTGATGGTGCGGTTGCCCCACTGCAGCCCGAAGCTGATGTCATCGATGCCAAGGTTCAGTTCATCCTGGCCCGTATAGGCGGCCAGCGTCAGCTGGTTGTCGTGTGACAGCACCTGATGTGTCTTGCCCTGCATGTCGTAGAAATAGTAGCCGAGATCGTTGGATCCACTGGCGGCGTCAATGAGCGGATCCAGATGGGTGCGACGCCCCGAAATCAACCAGGAGCCACGGCCCACCGGCCCCTGCAGTGTCAGGCGTGAAGCGAGCAGGCTGACGCCGCCGCTGCCCTCGAACTGTTCCTTGTTGCCCTCATCGGTGATGACATTGAGCACCGAGGACAAGCGGCCCCCGTGCCGCGCCGGGTAACCACCCTTGAGCAGCTCGGCACTCTTGGTGGCGTCCGCCGGGAAGGTGCTGAACAAACCAAACATGTGGGAAGCGTTGTAGACGTCGGAGCCGTCGAGTAACACGAGATTCTGGTCGGGAGTGCCCCCACGCACGTAGAGCCCTACGGAAAAGTCCGAGAGGGCGGCAACCCCGGGCAGGGTCTGGATGGTGCGGATCGGGTCGGCTTCGATGGCGGCGGGCGCCGCTTTCAGTTCGGAGGGCCGCAGGGCGATGCGGCTCGGGCTGGGGTCGAAATCAACGACATCTTCGGCGTCTGCCTCAATGACGGTCGTCTGTAACTCGATGGCCTGCGTCGACAGGTGGACATCAACAACGATGTCCTCTTCGGCAAGCCGGAGCGTGCGGGCGAAGG
>JAQCJA010000509.1 GCA_027593305.1 bacterium | reverse complement strand
CCGAGTATGACCGCCTCTTCGACGAGGCCCGCGGCGATGCCCGCTACCGAAACCTCTCCGCCGAGGGCGGCGCCGCACAGCGCCACGATGAAGGCGCCACCGGGGAGATGCTGCAGATCATGCAGTGCTGTGAGCGCAGCCTCGCCTTCCGTCGCCTCCTCTATCACGACAGGATCCTCGATATCACGGAGGATCTGATCGGCTCCCGGATTCAGCTGTTCCACGATCAGGCCCTGTTCAAACCGGCCCACCATGGCGGCCCCATCCACTGGCATCAGGACAACGGCTACTGGAAGTGTCTGCCGGCGAATCTGGTCAGTTGCTGGCTGACGCTGGATGATGTCGATGTCACCAACGGCGCCATGCACGTGATCCCGGGATCACACCTGGCCGCCCAGGGCCACGAACGCGGTGATGTCCTGCTCGACGCGTCGGACGCCCTCGGCGATGTCGAACCGGTCGTCGTCGATCTGCCCGCAGGGGGCGTCATGTTCCACCATTGTCAAACCTTGCACAGTACACCGCCCAACCGCACGGATCGCCAACGCCGCGCTTTCGCCATTCATTTCATGACGCCCGGCACACGGAACCTCCAGGGCGACATGCCGGTATCCTTCTCGCGGCCCCTGCTGCGCTCACGCTGATCCGGGAGATCTCCGCATATGCGCGTTCTTGTTATTGGTGGCACGGGACACATTGGCAGTTATCTCGTACCGCGTCTGGTCCTGGCCGGCCATGATGTCACCGTCGTTGCCCGCAACCCCCATCCGCAATACACCGACGAGCGCCTCGCCTGGACTCGGGTGACATGGGAAGTCGCGGACCGTTCCGCCGAGGAAGAGGCCGGAACCTGGGCAGAACGGATGGCCGGGTTGGAGACGGACGCCGTCATCGACCTCATCACTTTCCGCACCGAGCAGAATGATGTGATGATGCAGGCCTTCGCTGGCCGCATCGAACACTTTCTGCACTGCGGCACCATCTGGTCGTACGGTCCCACCGAACGGGCACCGTACGAGGAACACTTCCCCCGCCGCCCGACGACGCAGTACGGAATCGACAAGGCGCAGATCGAGGCCGACCTGCACCGGGCCTGGTGCCGCGATGGCTTCCCGTATACGGTGATCCATCCCGGGCATATCTGCGGCCGCCGCTGGTTGCCCATCGACCCGCAGGGCAGTCGTGATGGCGTGGGGGTCTACCGCAAACTGGCACGAGGCGAGACCGTACACCTGCCGGATCTGGGCCTGGCCACGATCCATCATGTCCATGCCGATGATGTGGCCCAGCTCTTTCAGCTCAGTCTCGAACAGCCCGGGCAGGCTCTGGATGAATCCTTCAGCGCCGTCGCACCCTACGCCATGTCGCTGCTGGGTTGCTGCCGCTTCGTCGCCTCCCTCTTCGGCCACGAAGCAATCCTCGAGTTCGTCTCCCGGGCGCAACTGCAGACCATCGTCGGCGACAGATCGTGGGCCGTCATCGAGTCCCACATCGAACACTCCCCCTGCTCCAGCATCGCCAAAGGTCAGCATCTGCTCGGCTATCAGCCGCGGTACACGACGGAGCAGATCTACACCGAATGCATCGAACACCTGCTGTCGACAGGCGAACTCGAGATCTGAAACCCCTCCAGGAGCCCACCCGATGAAGATCACGGAAGTCGAAGCCATCCAGATCAACCCGAAGCTGTGCGCCCGCAATGCCGACCAGAAGCCCCGCTTCGTCGGCATCGACACGCAGACCATCTTCAAAGTCACCTGTGACAACGGCATCATCGGCTGGGGTGATACGCGTGGTCATGTCGACCTCGACCCGGCGCAGATCGACCGCATGGTGGATCGCAACCCCGTCGATTTTCTCATGGCCAGTATCAATACGGGCCTCTCCGGCGCCATCTACGACGCCGTCGGCAGATATCTGGAAGTCCCCGCCTACAAGCTCATCGGTGAAAAGGTCCGCGACCGCGTTCCCGTCGCTGCCCGGACGCGCCCGGCGTCCCCTCAGGATCTGGCCGCCGAAGTCCAGCGTGCCGCAGCCGAAGGCTACATGTTCTTCAAGATGCATTCCTGCACCTACTACTGTGTCGTCGAGCAGACGCAGGCTGTGCAGGACGTGGCACCGGAGGGCTTCAAATTTCACTGGGATTTCAATCACAACCGCACATCCAGTTCCGTCATGCGCCTGGTTGCCGAAATCGAGCAGTATCCCGTCGTCGGCATTCTCGAGGATCCGTTGAACTGGCGCGACATCGACGGCTGGCGCCGCCTGCGCGAAAAGACCAGTCTGCCCCTGCTCATGCACGTGCCGCAGCTGGGTGGTGGCCCCGAGATCATGCATGGCTGTGCCGATCTCTACATGATCGCCGAACACGGCATTGCCAATGCGATCCGCCGTGGCTGGGCGGCGGCCGAAGCCAATGCCTCGTGCGTCATTCAACTCACGGGTGGCACCCTGTCGAAAGCCATGGCCATGCATCTGGGCGCGGCGCTGCCCAATGTGTCGCACTCGACAAACCTCGATGACCAGTACGACGAGGATGTCACCGGCGGCCGTCTCGAAGTCGCCGAGGGCAGCACCCCGGTCCCGGAAGGTGCCGGGCTGGGTGTCGACGTGGATGAGAAGGAACTGGCACGCATCCGGCAGAACCCCAAGACCGTCGTGCCCCGGGTGATCAGCGAACTGCACATGCCCCACGGTGGCCGCTTTGCCCTGCAGGGCTGGCCGAATGTCGATCGCCTGACGGGTTTTCCCGAAGGCAACGTGCGCGGCATCAACCTGCACCTGTGGGAAGAGGATGGCACAGCGGCGTGGACCAGGCGCTGGGACGAACTGGCCGATGGTCCCCGCCTGGAGAAGTACTGAGGCGGCGCCCGCCCATGTCACAGGCGACGGATCCGCTCCCGGTTGGCGCCCCTGATGCGCTTGGTTTCTGCCCGACCCGCCTGTTACGGCTCGACAGCTATTTGTATTCCGCCTGCGCCGGGCAGTCCGTGCCCGTGGCGGCCGTCCTCGTCGCCCGCCACGGGCAGATCGCCTGTCAGGTGCTGGTAGGCCAGCGCGACATCGAGGCAGGCTTGCCCATGCAGGCAGACACCATCTGCCGCATCGTCTCCATGAGCAAGCCGATCACCAGCGTTGCCGTCATGATGCTCCTCGAGCAGGGCCGGCTGCAACTCGAGGATCCCATTGCCATGTACATCCATGAATTCGCCGCGCCCAGAGTGCTTGCCAGAGGAGGTGGCACCGTCGCTGCCGAAGGTGCGATCAGCATCCGTCACCTGCTGACCCACACATCCGGTCTGTGTTACGGTCTTCCCGATCCCCGCCTGCGGGCCGTTGCCGCAAGTGCCGGTCTGCTCGATGGGGCTGCTACCATGACGCGCCTGCTGGGCCGCAAGACCGTCGACCGCATGGCGACGAATTCGATGGGGGCGCTGCGGATCGTCATCGACGCCCCCCATGGTGGCCCCCTGCACGGAGATGCCATGGGGCTGGGCGTGGGCATTCGTGCCGATCGCGGCCGCTTCGGTGGCCTCGAGTCCGTTGGCAGCTTCGGCTGGGGTGGCGCCTTCCATACTGTGTTCTGGGTCGATCCGATGGAAGACCTGATCGGCATCGTGATGTCGCAACGGCTGATGCGGATGGACTTCCTGCAGACCTGCAGAACGCTGGTCTACCAGGCCCTCGTCGACTGAAGGGTTGCATCCCCGTGGCATCCGTGTCTTCGCTAACGCCGAACCGGCTGGCCTGGTGCGCT
The DNA here is from genome assembly GCA_027593305.1 of bacterium. Lineage (GTDB taxonomy): Bacteria > Latescibacterota > UBA2968 > UBA8231 > UBA8231 > UBA8231. The sequence goes on along the minus strand of JAQCJA010000509.1, from coordinate 52 downwards.
CACAGCGGTGCTGCCCCGCGAAATGAGTGGATCCATGAATGAGCTGATCTAC
>JAQCJA010000508.1 GCA_027593305.1 bacterium | reverse complement strand
CATGCCCCAGAGAGACTCGACAACCTCACGATCTGCGGCGGGCTGAGAGTGGAATTCGGCTCCGAGTACGAAGACCGCCTGCATCACCTCGTGAAAGTTGGCGTCCTTTAAGCCTCTGAACGGACGGAGCGTGCCAAGGAATCCGTCGTCTCGACTGACCGGCTCGCCATCCGAATCGGTGTATCCTGAGCCGTGGGTTAGTACGATCTCGCGTGCCTCGTCACGGTTCATTTGTTCATTTCTTGAGACAACGATCAAGTCCGGTCACGCACTGCCGGGGGCGAGCTCCGAATTCGGGATTTGGGTGGGAACGTCCATTTGAAATTCTAGTCGGAGCGGGCAGTGCGTTGATCCGCGACGCCTTGTTATCTCCCGCTTGATAGGCGGCGCTCAATCACACCGGGATCCTGTCGCAAATCAAGAACGAATGAAACGATGATCCGCTCGCCAACGATCGCGTAAAAGACTCCAAAGGGGGTGCCCCGAACGATTCTTCGATGAAATTGGCCGTGGTAGATCGGAGCGATCTCAGGCATCAAACGGATTCTCTCCAAGGAACGGTCGATGGTGTGATACGAAGCCTCACCATGTCGACTGAAGATCTCCAACAAGTCAGCCTGCGCCGACTGCAACAGCACAATCTCCATCAACTGACGCCAATCCGCTTCCGAAACTCCTCGAGGGTCACGGCTCCCGATGGATCATCCTTAAAGGCTTTCCAGCGCTCCTCCAGAATCTTAACGATGTCTGGATCAGGGGCATCTGGAGAGCTGAGGTCTTCGCACAACTCGTTCAGCAGAAGCCTCTTCTCTTCAATCGGAAGCTTTGCCAGTTCGGGGAATCTTTCTGCAATCATGCGGGAATTTAAGCGATTGGTGAAGGAACACCAAGTGTTTCTAGTCTTTGAGATAACGTCCGAGCGCAGTCGCCGTCTGCCGAGGGCGCGCTCCGATTTCAGAGTTGAGGTTGAATGGCTCATGAAGCTTTCGACTCGCCGCGGGCAGACGGTTGATCTGCCGCGCCTTGTTCGCTGTTGTCAGTTTTCGGGCAAAGCCTGCTTAGTCCAATATTCGCGATTGCTAAGGCGCACATCTCAAGGACTGCCCCCAATGCCCCCCTGCGGACCGGCGTAATTCGAGAGGATCGCCGGAAGTTCCTCAGTCACGTCGAGCGTGAATTCGTAGAAATCGGCAGGATTGAAGAAGGCCGGCCCGCGCGTCTCGCGCCTCCCCGTCGTACCACGGAAGATACAGCCCGTCTCCACCAGCGTACCGTCATCGAGCATGAGCGGGTTGCCCGCGTTCTCGAAGAGGCAGTTCTGCACGATCATGTTTGCGCGGCCGCGGGAGTGGTGGCCGGAGGAGACACCACTCAGGTAGTTGTTGTAGCAATGCGCGCGCAGGATGTTGTCGCCGGACGGGTTTCTTGAAACGGTGCCGCGGAACCAATTGTGATGCAGCGTAACATGAGCCGTAAGGTTCGGCGTCCACCCGATGCCGAAGGTCTTGGCGTGATTGCTGAAGACGCACCACGACACGGTAAGGAATGTCGTGTCGAACCGGCTGTCGATGCACCCGTCCACATTGTTGTGAAAGTGGCATTGGTCGATCCAGATGTGGTGGGCGTTATCAATTGTCAGACCGTCACCGGCACTGTTTACGGTACTGTTGTGTATGGTGAGATTGCGGATAATGACATTGTGAGCCCTGGGGTAATGATCCCCGTAGTGAACCCCTAACTCCACCCAATCGTCATAGGACCCTCCCCCCGGCTCCGCGAAGCTGCTTATGGACAGGCCGCCATTGACGAGTTCGGCATCCCTTCCCACGCCGATGATGGTCTTGTCGGAGGCGACGTTAACTTCGTAGACCCACTCCCCCTGACCCGCACTCATGTCGATGGAGCCCTGGACGCGGATGATGTACGGCTCCTCCTTGCCGGCGTATTCTTCCAGTTCGGCGCGCGTGGTCACCGTGACCGTCTCCCCGCCGGCGCCGCCGGTGGTCCCGTTCTGGCCCAGCGCATTGACGGAGGCGAAGCCGTCGGCCCTTTCGGACCAGGTACGCGTGGGAGTCCGCTCGGCGATCACGAAGAAACGTGCCGGGCCCTCGAGCGGGACGTCGTCGAGCGTGTTGGTGCCGGTGCCGGAGGCCGCGATGTCCTGGTAGGTCTTGTAGACGCTCCAGCTCCTGAGATCGACTGCGCTCAGCAGATCGTAGACCTTGCCGGACTGGCTGTTCCAGCTGAAGTCGAGCGCGCTGCCGTCGTAGCCCAAGGATAGCCGGAGCGGGGCGATGACGTCGAACTCGCTCCAGAATGTGCTTTGGCCATTCGTGCCCGCCATCGTGGCACGGATCAGCAGATGACGATAGGAGCCCAGCGCCCCGCCGCCCTCGCCGGTGATGGTGACCGCGAGCTGCTCGGGATCGACCGGAGGTGTGCCGTCGCCACTGTAGGGATACACAGTCGTCGAATCGACTGTCGCCAGCAGGTCCCAGGTCGCACCATCGCCCACGGTGTCATCGTCCGTGGCCGGGTCGGTTGCCGTGCTGCCATACAAGGTGAAGATCTGCGGGAAGCGCCGGTCGTCAGAGTCGTAGTCCTGCCAGGAGAAGGTGACGACCCTCGCGATATCCTGGTTGGAATCCCAACTCAACTTGAACTTGTCGACCTCGAGGCCCGTACCGACTTCACTGTATGTGAAAAAGGAAGTCTCAGTAGCTCCGGTTCCCCCGCTACCGTCGGTCAAATTGGTTATCGGACCGGTGGCGAGGTGTGCTGTTCCCTGCACCAGGGTGACCGTGGCGCTTTCGGCCAAGTCGCCCGACACCGGACCGGTCGAGGCAATCCAGCCGCTAGTACCCGGATCACTGGCTTCGTAAGTGTAGGTGATGGGAGAGTAGTAGACCTCAATCTCGTCGATGCATGTACCGGACGTAAAACCGGACGAATCGGGCACGACCAGCCGCACTGCGGTGGCGGAAACGCGATTGAAACTGTAGCGGTGTCGCAGGTGCGGCGCGGCGAAGTCCGTTCCGCCGGCGCTTTGGTAGTCAAGCGTCCCGATTGTGTTCCATCCGAGCGCAGGATTGTCGTTGTCCGCCAGATTCAGATCAGTCTCGGGGTTGGCAACCTGCGTGTACTGCAGTGTGTAAATCCCCAGCTTACGGTCACCAAGACCGCCAAGGTTGTCGCGGCCAAAGGCAATGCTGTTTACCGTCGTGAGCGTCTCGCCGAACGTTATCCCGGCGAACGCGTGGCCATTGGCATTGACCCCGTCCGCGAGCCAACTATTGCCGTTCCCGTAGGCACCGTCGTTCAAGTGAGCAATGGTGTGCGCAGGATTGGCGAGGCTGGGCGTGGCGAATGCTGCCCCGCTGGCCGATAGGTTTCCCGTGTCAAATATGCCGCCTTCCTCGACGAGTACGAGCCCTCCTCCGTTGAGGACAAGTCCGGCGTGCGACGTGCCTGTTGACGCGACCAATAGCAGCGTGGCAACAGCGACCAACCGACTTTTCAATATCATGCAATTGCTAAGAAACTCCATTCTCAGGCCGGGTTTCCTGGAGGCTGAGGAGCCGGGGAAGGTGGGGGTGCAGTTGTGAGGATGGTAGCACGAAACTCAGGTGCGTGTCGATAGAACCAACGCGGCTACCGACGGATTGCTTTCTCAGCGAGACAGTATGGTTGTTCACCGGCAGGCGCAAGCCTTCCAGACGTTCGTTAAATTAAGTGTGGCGGACCTGGCCGGTGGCATTTCTCGTGGGCTATCTCGCATCACGAAGATACGAGACCTATCCAACATCGGGGGCGCCACGAGGGCGGGTCCC
>JAQCJA010000507.1 GCA_027593305.1 bacterium | reverse complement strand
GTAGGCAAGGAAATCCCGTACTTTGGAGAGAATGACACTGCTGTTGTCCGAGCGCAGGATGGCGAGAAAATCGTCTCGGGTCAGTTCGTCCAGGATGGCCGTCACCGGCAGTCGGCCGATGAATTCGGATTCGAAACCGAACTCGATCAGGTCCTGAGCGCGAACCTGCCGGAAGATGTTGCTCTTCGGGGCGGCCGCAACGGGCGCTTCATCGGCGGCCACGCGGAAACCCATATTACCACGGTTCAAGCGGCGCGAGATGATCTCTTCGAGGCCGGAGAAGGCACCGCTTACAACGAACAGGATGTCGCGCGTATTGATCTTCTTGCGCTCCGCCTTGCCCGTGCGTTGCATCTGCATCACCGTCTCCATCTGCGACGACAAGTCGTGCGGAGACTTCAGATCGACGTCGGTTTCCTCCATCAGCTTGAGGAGATTTCGCTGAACGCCAGAGCCCGACACGTCAGGACCCGAACTGCGGCCATGGGAGGCGATCTTGTCAATCTCATCGACGTAGATGATGCCGTGCTGCGCGATCTCGATATTGCCATCGGCTTCGTGGACCAGTTCACGGACGAGGTCCTCGACGTCGCCACCAACATATCCGGTCTCACTGAATTTGGTGGCATCAGCCTTGACGAACGGCACTCCGAGGTGCTGGGCGATCAGGCGGATGAGATACGTCTTGCCAACACCCGTGGGGCCGATCATGAGCACATTGTTCTTGATCCGGCCCACATCCTGCTCACCTTCATCGGGCAGACCAAGCCGATTGAAGTGCGTACAGATCTTCGTGGACAGGACAACCTTGGCACGATGCTGGCCGACGACGAATTTATCGAGATGACGGATCAGTTCCTGCGGCTTCAGACGAAATACCAGACGTTTTTCAGCAGGCTCCGTGGCGGTGCCGTTGCCGCCTCCCGACGTTTCGGAGCCGGTGTTCGCAATGCCCTGCGTGTGATCCGAGTGCTGTCGTCGTTGCTGGTCTTCGATTATGCGTCGAATCTGTTCCGGGTCGAGACCGGGTTTCTCCGCGCGCCAATCAGTGCACTTACGAAAGGACATCGTATTGTCGCAGCCTGGGAATAGGTGGAAGGCGGGACATGAGCCGCCCGTCGCATGCCGTTCCGAATGTACCCGGGGACCAGACGGTCGACAAGACTGGATCGTGCGACTGACCGTGATCACAGCGGTGCTGTGCTTCCTGTCGACTGCCGATGCAGCCTTTGACGACGCGCGCAATTCGCGTGATGCAGAGCGCCTGTTCACCAATGGCGTAGCCGCCTATGGCAGAGACGATCTCGACGCGGCGAGAGACAGTTTTCGTGAACTCACCGATCTGCCCCCCAATCAACGTTCGGGCGCAGCTCTGCTGATGCTCAGTCGTACGCTGATCCGCTTGGGGAACCAGTTGGCTTCCCCAACCGAAGCTGCACAAGCCTACAATGCTGCGATTGTTGCCTCCAGGGAACTGACTCGACAGGCGCCCGACAGCCGCTACGCGGCCGATGCAAGACTGCTCGCCGGTGATGGGTATCATCAACTGAAACGTTACTACGAGGCGGCAACGGAGTATGCCCGTGTTCTTCACGGCGGAGCGCCACTTGCCCTGCGTGCCAGTGCTGCCGAACGCCTGGCGGCGATCGTCGAAAACCGAGAGATCACCACCGGGGCCCTGGATCGAATCCGCCTGCAGCTCGGGGAGCAACACCTGCGCGACGCCCTCCTCTTCGGTGAGGCGCGCTGGTTCGGCAGGCTCGGCTAGACGGTGCAGAGCCAGGAACGGTATGCCGCCTATTCGGACAGCATCGGGTCCGAAGGCATGTTCTACAGCCTTGTTCGGGGCGCGCTTCTCGGCCAGACCACAGTCGAGACCGTAGCAACTATTTCTGCACCGAGCACATCCCTGGAGGAACTCAATCAGGATATCAGCGCCACGTGGTCGCCGCGCTCAGGGCGTGAGGACGTCCCCCGCATCGGTATTCTGGCACCGATGTCCGGACCGCGCTGGGAACGTGACATCGGTCGCGATCTGGTTGCTGGTGCCACGATGGCCAATGAGGAACTGGGTGAACCATTCGATCTGGTCGTCGTTGATACGGGGAGTGAACGCGTTGTTGTTGTCGAGGGGGAGGAAGTGGCGATCTATCAGAGTGAGGGGAGTCGCCTCGTGCGTGCTCTCGCCGGGGCTCGTTTCCTGATCGATGAAGTAGGTGTCATGGCCATCATTGGCCCGGCTTTTTCCACGTCCTGCGTTGCGGCATCTGCCGTTGCCGAGGCGGCGGGTGTACCACTCATCGCGCCGCTGGCCCAGCAGAGCGGCCTGGACACTCTCGGAACCCATATGTTCCAGCTCAACCCGGTTCCCGAGGTGCAGGGACAAGCGCTGGCTGAATACGCGACTTTGGTGCTGGGTCTTGAAACGCTCGCAATTCTGTTGCCCCTGACTGATTACGGCTATGCCTTCGAGCAGGCTTTCAAGACGGCGGCAACACGCAACGGCGGGCAGGTCGTGCACAGCGACTGGTACTTCGCCGAAGCGACAGACTTCAAGGCCCAGTTCGAATCCCTGCGTCACAAGGGTTTCCGCCTGATGCCTGCAGCCGGAGGGGACAGTCTGGCCCTGTACGATTCCCTCGAAGTAGCACTTCTCGACAGCAGCCTTGCCGGAGAATGGGTGTTCGAGGAACTCGTGCGCGCAGATGGGTTGACCTTCGACTCCAGCCGGCCGGATTCATCGGATCTCTTCGTTGATTCAATCGATGGTGTCGCCGTCGTCGTCGAGCAGTTCGAGGACGCCGCCCGCATTGCACCACAGTTGCACTTCCATCGCCTGCAGACGCAGATGCTGGGCAACGATGTCTGGAATGATGCTGAGGCTCTTGCGGCGCTGAAGCGAACCGAGCGAGTCCACATGGTTGGTGCGAGGTTCGTTTCCCGCCGGGAAGGGACCGATCAGGAGCAGGACTTCATCGACCGCTATCGGTTGCGGGTTCACCGAGATGACGTGGGCTATGGAGCCGCCGGATTTGATGCAGCAAATCTGCTCCTTCGTGGCTGGCTGGCAGGCCACCAGGCGCGCGCCGAACTACGGCAGTACCTGGCCGATGTGCGCCAGTATGAAGGGGCATCGGGCCGTGTCAATTTTTCCGAAACGAGGCGTACGAATACCGAAATGGCCCTGCTGACGATCGATGAAAATGGTTTGATCCGACCGCTGCGCGCAGAGGATCTGCCAGCTTTGCGGCCAGACCCCGTCGACGCCGACCTGCCAGCTGAGAGCTTGCCGGATGAGGACGAGGCCGCATCGAACTGGGAGTTGCCCGAAGTTTCTCCCTGAGAACAGGCCGCAGTTGCGTTGCCGGACCGCGACCGCAGCGTTAGATTCATTGACTTCGGTTGACCGGCTTATGACGGACGGAACCGACACGAACCGACGGACGATGAGACATGCCGACTTACGACTACGAATGCAGGAAATGTGGACACCATTTCGAGGCGATCCAGAGCATCAAGGATGAGCCTTTGAAGAAGTGTCTGAAGAGCGAATGCCCGGAAGGCACGGGAAAAGGCAACGTGCAACGCCTGATCGGCGGTGGCGGCGGGCTGCTGTTCAAGGGCTCAGGATTCTACATAACCGATTATCGCAGTGACAGTTACAAGAAATCCGCCAAGGCTGATTCGGCAGCGCCCAGTTCGTCGTCCGACAGCAAATCTTCGCCGTCCGACAGCAAATCCTCGTCGTCCGACAGCAAATCCTCGTCGTCAGGGAGTTCCTCAGGAGACTGAGGCCCCGCCGGGAACCGCGGATTGATTGGCGGGTCTAG
>JAQCJA010000015.1 GCA_027593305.1 bacterium | reverse complement strand
GCCTCAGAGCCCGAGCTCCCTGGGACTGAATCTTGACCAGATCCCAGTTGTGTCGGCGAACGCCCTCCTCAAAGGCTTTGGCTATGCCATTCTGCACGGCCTGCGCCAGATACGTTTCAGGGTGCTCCCGATTGACCGTCTCGACCATCTCCCCAACCTCTTCGGCAACCTGCGAGGGCGGCGGTTGGCCCGTGACCTGTTCGTAGATCTCCAGCAAGGCCGCTCTGAAATGGGCGTTCGAGTACAGCGCCTGACCTTCGCGCAGACGGGCGGCGAGGGCGAGCCACATTTCGGTCCGCAATTCTCGAGAGAGAAGAATGTGGCTCGGCGCGTTCACTGGGTTCGGAAGGACCGTTCTGGCAAGATGGATGGGAGAATGTCCCTGCTAGGTACTCCTGGCGTACTTATATGTCAAGACATGGATCGGACCTTACTCGTTGTTACGGAAGAGGTTTACACCGTTTCCTCACGACGATGTCGAACCTGTCCAGGTCCATGTGGGGCCTTCTGGTGTGTCGATGACGGCGACGCCGGCCTCAGCAAGTGTGTCGCGCAGTTCATCCGATCGCGCCCACTGCTTCAGGTCACGGGCCCGCTGCCGTTCGTGCAGCATCTGGTCCAGCGCCTCGGGTAACTCCGGGTTGTATATGACGATGTCCGCGGTTGTGCCCGCCTCGTCAAGGATACCAAGGACAGCGTCGACTTCCGCCAGGAAGGCGGCAACAAGCGCGGCCGAGGCCTGTGACAGGGATGTCGCCGACAGGGCACGCTCAACGGCAGCTGCCACGCCGAACACCGAAGCCATTGCTCTTGGGGCATTCAGATCGTCGTCCATGGCCTCGACGAACGCCACACGGGCGGCATCCACCTGCTGCGCCCAGTTGCTGCCATCGAGATCGTTGCCATCGGTGCCAAGCGTGACAAGCCTGGCATAGAGTTTGTTCAATCGCTGGCGGGCATTGGTGGCCCCATCCAGCGCTTCCCGCGAAAAATTCAGCGTCGTTCGGTAGTGATTGGTGACAACGAAATAGCGGAACCCGGTGATATCGTCATGCCGTTGCGCGGCATCGTCGCCCGCGCGGATGTCCCGAAGACGAAGGTTGTTCCCCAGGCTCTTGGACATGCCGACGCCATCAATATTGATGAACTCATTGTGCATCCAGAACCGGGCGAACTGCTTGCCCGTGGCGCCCTCAGACTGGGCGATTTCATTCTGGTGGTGCGGGAAAACGAGATCCACTCCGCCCGTGTGGATATCGAAAGTCTCGCCGAGATACTTCATCGACATGCAGGAGCATTCCAGATGCCAGCCCGGTCGACCCCGCCCCCATGGTGAATCCCACGCCAACTCGCCATCGGTCTCGATCCACGCCTTCCACAGGACGAAGTCACGGACGTCATCCTTGTCGTATTTGTCCGTATCAACACGGGCGCCGGCACGCATGCCGGTGACGTCGAGGTGAGCGAAATCCCCGTATCCCGGGAATCGAGAAATCGCGAAATACACAGATCCTTCACGCTCATAGGCGACACCATTGTCGATCAGCCGGGAGATGAGCTCGATCATCTCCGGGATATGCTGCGTGGCTCGCGGATAGTGATCGGCGCGTACGATCTGCAGGGCGTCGATATCGACAAAGAAACCATCGATGAAGGTCTTCACGTATGCCTCCAACGTCGCTCGCTTGTCGTTGACCTGCTGCACGATGCGGTCGTCCACGTCCGTCAGATTCATCACGTGCTCGACCCGAAAACCGCGATAGCGCAGATAACGTTTCAGGACGTCGTAGAAGAGGAAGCAGCGGAAGTTCCCGATATGGGAGAAATCCCACACGGTTGGGCCACAGCTATACATCCGTACAAGGCCTGGGATCAGGGGCTCGAAGGCTCTCTTGGCGCGGCTTGGCGTATCGTAGAACTGTATGCTCATTTGCTTGCTGTCACTGGCTGACGTTAGGTTCGCCGACTGTGTTCGGACCGGCCGGCATGTATATAGGCGCTCTTAAAGAAACGGACTCAGGTGCATCGACTGCTACAGACGCCCCTTCACTGGCAGATTCTTGCCGCTCTCGTACTCGGCGCACTGTCGGGGCTGCTGCTGGGCGAGACTGTACTGCCCGTAACGTTCATGGGAGACCTGTTCCTGCGGGCTCTGCGCATGGTCATAGTGCCCCTGATCGTCACCTCTATTATATGCGGTGTATCCGGTCTTGGCGCTTCGGGGAACATGGGCCGCCTCGGGGCCAAGACGCTGGCGTTCTACACAATATCGAGCCTGTTGGCGATTGTCACGGGCCTCTTGTTGGCGAATCTGGTGCAGCCAGGTGTCGACGCGGACCTGGGATTGCAGCAACAGCCAGAGAACCTTGCCCATTCGATCGAACGCTTCGGCACCTCCCCCTGGCAGGCCCTGCTGCGCCTGGTGATGGATATGGTCCCGACCAATCCAATCGCCGCCATGGCCAACGGTGACATGCTCCAGGTCATCGTCTTCGCCCTGTTACTCGGGGTGTTCATCTCGCGAACCCCGGATGCTCTACGGCAGCCTCTCGAAGCGTTCTTCCAGGGCAGCTTCGCTGTTATGATGGGCATCACGCACTTTGTCCTGGCCTTCGCGCCACTGGGGATCTTCGCCCTCGTGGCCCGCACGGTGGCGACCACCGGGCTCGAGGTTTTTGCGGGTCTCGGGTTCTATGCCCTCACGGTATTTCTCGGGCTGGTCGTGCACAGTTGCGTCACGCTGCCCGCGATCCTCTTCTTTTTCGGCCGCACCTCACCCGTCCGCCATGCGCAAGCGATGTCACCCGCGCTGTTGACTGCATTCTCGACGTCGTCGTCATCGGCAACTCTGCCGTTGACGCTGGATTCTCTGGAGAACCGGGCGGGAATCTCCAACCGGGTCACCAGCTTTGTCGCCCCCCTCGGGGCGACGGTTAACATGGACGGCACAGCGCTGTACGAATGTGTTGCGGCGATCTTTATAGCGCAGGCCTATGGCCTTGAACTGAGTTTCGCCCAACAGCTGCTCGTGGTTGTCACAGCGCTGCTGGCTTCCATCGGCGCCGCCGGGATTCCGATGGCAGGGCTGGTAATGATATCAGTGATCCTTACCGCTGTTGGTCTGCCGCTCGAAGGCGTGGGACTGATCCTGGCCGTCGACAGGGTACTCGACATGTGCCGCACGACGGTCAACGTGTGGAGCGACTCATGCGGAGCGGCGATCATCGCCAACTTCGAAGGCGAAACGCACCATACCGCGCGGGCGTGACCACGCTCCTACAGGTGCATCTGGTCCCGGAGATACGCGGGCCAGCGGGTGCGCGCATCGGCCTCCGCCTCTGATGCCTGCCTGGCGGTCATGCCGAGAGCGTCCAGAAAATCGGCTGCATGTACCAGGGTCCCGCCTAAATCGGCGCCCGACAGTCTGGCATCCTGAACCTGAGCCAGGCGGAGGTTGGCCAGGCGCAGATCCGCCCCTTGCAGATCCGCCTCTTGCAGGTTCACCTCCGTGCAATTGGCGCCTCGCAGGTCGGCCATGAAGAAGTTTGCTGCCCTGCAAAAGGCCGTTGTCAGGTCTGCGTCGATGAGTTTCGTCTCCAGCAGATCGGCATCGCGCAGATCTGCTCGCATCAGGTTCGCCTTGCGCAGATCGGCCTCCTGCAGGCTTGCACCGATGAGATGTGCACCCTCCAACATCGCCTCGCGCAAATTGCTTTTCTGCAGGCTGGCGTTCTGCAGATTGGCCTGTCTCAGATTGGCTCGAAACAGGTTGGCGTTCTGCAGTTCGGCGCCCTGCAGAACAGCCTGACTGAAATCCACGCCGCGCAGGTCGGCTCCCTGGAGATAGGCATCTGAAAGCATTGCACGATGGAAGGATGCGCGCTCGCCTGTCTGACCTTTCGAATCCAGCCACTGGCGGTGCTGCCCGAGCATTTCCTCGACTTCGGTCACCGTGATGGCCTGCGGCGGCGGCCGCTTCTGGCGAAGCTCTGTATCGTCTGGCGGGCGGTTCGTCCCAGTCAACGATCGCACCTCGCGCCAGACACACGACAACTGAGACGTATCACACAATGATCGCCGCGCCAAGATGCGGATATTCGGGGGGGGGCGTCGATGGTGCCCCTGCCGGGAATTGAACCCAGAATTGAGGATTAGGAATCCTCCGTTATATCCATTTAACTACAGGGGCGAATGTCGTTATCACAACCAACTAACGAGCCATTTATTATAGAAAGTCGCCAGGAGGGGGTCAACAATTGCTTCTTTGGCGTCAGCGCGATGAAAGAATGAGGCGATTGCCCGAAACAACTGTTGACACTCGCAAATAGTGGGCATACTTTACAGGCCTCGTTGTCCGAGCGGCACCCGTTTTGTACTCGACTTATACTCGACGCGTGGCGCCCCCGAAGCAGGTCGCAACCTACACGACAGCTCCCTCCTGAGTCCACACGTATCTCCCGGTCCTCCAGAGCGGTCGATATGTGACATTCTCCGAGTATGTAGATGGCGCAGGTCTTTCATCGAAGTATTAACTGGGTCGCGAAATTCTCGATCATCGCCATTCTTGGCCTTGTCGGCGGATTGTTCAGCGTTCTACTGAACATCAATCGATTGGACTATGTGAGCGGAGTGGGTGTCGCACGTGATCAACCCGTCCCCTTCTCGCACAAGCACCATGTCACGGGAATGGGACTCGACTGTCGTTACTGTCACACCAGCGTAGAGACTTCGGCGTTTGCCGGGATTCCGCCGGTGGAGACCTGTATGACGTGCCACTCGCTGATCTGGACCGAGGCGCCCCTGCTCGAACCTGTTCGGGCCGCTTTCCGCGACGATGTGCCGCTGCAGTGGACCCGGGTCCATGATCTGCCCGATTTCGTCTACTTCAAGCACAACATTCACGTGAGCAAGGGCATCGGCTGCACCACCTGTCACGGTGCTGTCGACCAGATGCCGCTCATGAAGAAAGCCGAGACGCTCAATATGGAATGGTGTCTCTCCTGCCACCGTAACCCCGCACAGTTCATCCGACCCCGGGATCGAGTCTTCGATGTCAACTGGACGCCGCCTGCCGACCAGGAACTGCGGGGCCAGCAGCTTGTGAAGGACTACAACGTGCGTGTTTCGCAACTCACCGACTGCTCAGTGTGTCACCTGTGACCGACATCGTTTCCACGCCGCAACTGTCCATCGATGGCGCGCCGGATGCGGGCGTCGGTGCTGCGGACCATGCAGGTTTCTCGCGCAAGCGGCTGGACCTGCCGCAACTGCGCAAGACACTGTCTGGTCAATCAGGTCAGCAGTACTGGCGCAGCCTCGATGAGTTGGCCGACAGCAATGAGTTTCGCCAATTGCTTGAGCGCGAATTTCCAGAAAATGCCTCCGAGTGGAATGAGGGGTTTGATCGGCGCAACTTCCTCAAGTTGATGGGTGCCTCACTCGCTTTTGGCGGACTCACCGGTTGCACCATCCAGCCCGAAGAGAAGATCGTGCCCTGGGTTCGCGCACCGGAGAACGTGATTCCCGGCCGTCCCGTGTACTACGCGACTGCCATCGCCGTTGATGGTGCCGCAGTTGGCCTGCTCGCAGAGAGCCACATGGGGCGCCCCACGAAGCTGGACGGCAACCCGCAGCACCCCGCAAGCCTCGGTGCCTCGCACCCGACGGTCCAGGCGGCGATTCTCGATCTTTACGATCCGGATCGTTCGCAGACCGTCAAGAACGCCGGGCGCATCTCGACGTGGGGTGGCTTTGTCAATGCCATGGAGCCACCCCTTGCCAGCGTCCAGGCAAAGAAGGGCGCAGGTCTGCGCATTCTTACCGGTTCCGTCACTTCGCCGACACTTGGCACGCAACTCGAAGGCATCCTCAAAAGCCTGCCCGAGGCGCGCTGGCACCAGTATGATCCGGCTCGCGGCGACGGCGCGGAACTTGGTGCGCAGCAGGCCTTCGGTGAATCGGTTCATACATACTACGATCTGTCGCTTGCCGACGTTGTTCTCAGCCTCGATGCGGATCTGTTCCTGGCGGGGCCCGCGGCGATGCGGTACGCCAGGGATTTCATGCAACGGCGTACTCAGTCGTTGCATGGGGCGACGGCTTCGATCCCCAATCGCCTCTATGTAGCCGAAACGTCCCCTTCGTCCACGGGCAGTATCGCAGACCACAGGTTGGCTCTCGACACAGGCTCGATTGAGGCTCTGGCTGCTGCCATCGCCGCTCGTCTGGGTGTCGCCCCTCGTTTCACGTCGGGTGCCCCCGCCGACTGGACCGGCTCCGCGCAGTGGCTTGACGCCGTCGTTGACGATCTGGCTGCCCATCGCGGCGCCAGTGCCGTCATCGTCGGGGCACACCAGTCTGCCTCGCTGCATGCCCTGGCTCACGCGATCAACGAGACCCTCGGCAACGTGGGTCGCACGGTGCATCACACGGCCCCGGTCGACGTAATGCCTGCGGATCACGCCGCCAGTCTGCGCGACCTTGTCCTCGACATGTCCGCCGGGCAGGTGGATATGCTCCTGATTCTGGGCAGCAATCCGGTGTATGATGCGCCAGCAGAACTCAATTTCGCCGCCGCGATGAACAAGGTTTCCTTCCGCGTGCATCTCGGCTCCTATGAGGACGAGACCTCACAGTTGTGCCATTGGCACGTGCCGCAGTCACACTTCCTTGAGTCATGGAGTGATCTGCGTGCCCATGATGGTTCCGTCTCTGTCGTGCAGCCCCTGATCCAGCCCCTGTATCCGACTCGATCGGTGCACGAAGTCGTTGCCGTTGTTGCCGGTGCTTCTGGTAAGCCTGTCCTTGATATGGTCAAGGAGCGCTGGGCTGCTGATCCCCTGTTTGCCTCAGATCTCGCCTTCGAAACAACATGGCAGAAGGCCCTCCACGATGGCCTGATCCCGGGCACGGCCCTGGGTGATAAGCCCGTGCAATTGCGGCAGCTGACGGTGCCCGTCGGCTTTGGGCAGGTTCTCGATCCCGAAGAAGGGCTTGAACTGTGCTTACGTCCCGACCCCTTCCTGGGTGCCGGCTCGGTCAGCAACAATGGCTGGCTGCAGGAGACACCCCGACCCGTACAGAAGCTCACGTGGGACAATGCGGCCATCGTCAGTCCCGCTACAGCCGAACGCCTGGGAGTCAGCAACGAGCAGATCGTCACCCTCAACGCAGCCGGCGGCCAGGTCGATGCGCCAATCTGGATCGTCCCCGGACAAGCTGAGGGTGTGATAAGCACGCACCTGGGGTATGGCAGGACCCATGCGGGCCGTGTCGGCAACGGTGTCGGCTTCAATGCGGCGGTGCTGCGCAGCGCCAGTGGCGACTGGTCCACTACAGACGTTTCGGTTGTCAAAACATTCCGACAATACAAGCTCGCCTGTACGCAAGACCATCAGAGCATGGAAGGTCGTGACCTTGTACGCCAGGGAACGATTGAGCATTTTCAGCGAGCGCCGCACTTTGTCCATGAAGATTTCGGGCATGAATTTCCCGCGGAGTTGACCCTGTACGGTCAGCACGACTTCTCCGCCCCCAATCAGTGGGGCATGGCTATTGACCTGTCGGCCTGCATGGGGTGTAATGCCTGCGCCGTTGCCTGCCAGTCAGAAAATAACATCCCGGTTGTTGGCAAAGAGCAGGTCCTGAATGGCCGCGAAATGGCCTGGATTCGGATCGATCGGTATTTCTCTGACCTGGACGAACCGGAGATCCTGCATCAGCCGATCCCCTGCCAGCAGTGCGAGAATGCCCCCTGTGAACTGGTTTGCCCGGTTACGGCAACCTCCCACAGTGAAGAAGGCCTGAACGACATGGTCTACAATCGCTGCGTGGGGACACGGTACTGCTCAAACAACTGCCCATACAAAGTGCGCCGCTTCAACTTCCTCCAGTACGTCGACCGCGAGTCGGAGACGTTGAAGATGGGGCGCAATCCAGACGTGACAGTTCGTGCCCGTGGGGTTATGGAGAAATGCACCTACTGCGTACAGCGCATCAACAGCGCGCGCATCGATGCAAAGGTGGCCAACGGGGAGGGGCGCGTTGCCGGTGATGCAGTGAAGACCGCGTGTCAGCAGGCCTGTCCCACAGGGGCGATCGTCTTTGGCAATCTGACAGACGAGCAGAGCCAGGTCACCCGGCTGAAGAAATCACCCCTGAATTACGGTATCCTCACCGACCTCAACACGAAGCCACGCACCACCTATCTGGCTCGTGTGAAGAACCCGAACCCGAAGATCGGTTAGCACGGTCATGTCCGAGGCACCTAAGCGCCAACCCTACACGGCGCCCGCCCCCGTTCTGGGCCCGGGTCAGACGTCCTATACGTCGATCACGGAGAAGATAAGCTCCATCGTCCTGACGCCGCACACTCCGTGGCAGTGGTTCGCCGTGGTTGCTGTCGGTCTGGCACTGATGGGCATGCTCCAGGTCGCGATCGTCTGGCTCTTGTATACCGGCACCGGCGTCTGGGGACTGAATGTCCCGGTGGGCTGGGGTTTTGCCATCATCAATTTCGTCTGGTGGATTGGTATTGGGCACGCGGGGACCTTGATCTCAGCTGTGTTGCTGCTGTTCCGGCAGAAGTGGCGCACCTCGATCAACCGCTCCGCTGAAGGCATGACGATCTTTGCCGTCATGTGCGCCGGCATGTTCCCGATTCTGCATACCGGAAGACCATGGCTGGCCGCCTACTGGCTGTTCCCCTATCCGAACTCCATGGGCATCTGGCCGCAATTTCGCAGTCCGTTGATCTGGGACGTCTTCGCTGTTTCCACATATCTGACGGTATCTCTGCTGTTCTGGCTCCTTGGTCTGGTCCCCGACTTTGCCACGTTCCGCGACCGCGCCAGGAACGTGGTTACGCAACGCATCTTCGGCATGCTGTCCATGGGCTGGCGCGGCTCAGCGATTCACTGGGAACGCTATGAGATGGCGTCCCTCATGCTGGCAGGCCTGTCGACGCCACTGGTGCTCTCGGTGCACTCCGTCGTGTCCTTCGATTTTGCCGTGTCGATCATTCCAGGCTGGCACACCACGATCTTTCCGCCCTACTTCGTGGCCGGTGCCATCTACGCTGGATTCGCCATGGTTCTTACCCTGATGATTCCGCTGCGCGGGCTCTACGGGCTGCACGATTTCATTACGCCTCGCCATCTCGACAACATGGGCAAGGTCATGCTCGTAGCCGGTCTCATTGTCGGCTACGGTTACTTCATGGAGCAGTTCATCGGTTGGTACAGCGCCAGCGTCTACGAGAACTTCATGCTCCAGAATCGAATGTTTGGCCCTTACGGCGATTCCTACTGGGCATTGCTGACGTGCAACATCTTTGTGCCACAGTTGCTCTGGTTCAAGCGGATTCGCAACAACATCTACACGCTCTTCGGTATCTGCATGTTCATAAATGTCGGCATGTGGCTCGAGCGCTTCATTATCGTCGTTGGCAGTCTTCATCGTGACTACATGCCATCCTCCTGGGACATGTATTCGGGTACGATGTGGGACTGGATGTTATACATAGGCACCATCGGCCTCTTCCTCTTCCTGTTCTTCATGTTTGTCCGAGGCTGGCCCCTGATTGCCATTCACGAGATTCGCACGCTGCTGCCTGTTGGCAACAAAAAGCACTGATCGATGAGCCAGACGCGAGACACACACGGCCTGATGGCCGAGTTCGAGAGGCCCGAGCAGTTGCTCGAGGCTGCGCAACGAACGTACGCCGAGGGATATCGAAAGATCGACGCCTACTCTCCTTTGCCGATCCATGGCCTGGGAGCGGCGATCGGTTTCACGCACACGAATCTGCCCATCGCCACGTTTGTCTGTGGGGTGATTGGAGCGATCTGTGGCTACGGCCTGCAGTACTGGGTTCACGTGATCGAGTATCCGATCAACATCGCCGGCCGGCCAATGCACAGTGGTCCCATGTTCATCCCGGTGGCCTTCGAGTTGACGATCCTGTTTGCTGCTCTCGGCACGCTGATTGGCCTGTTCCTGCTGAACGGCCTGCCTCAGCCCTACCATCCTGTGTTCAATGTTCCAGCCTTCGCACGTGCCAGCCAGGACCGGTTCTTTCTGTGCATCGAGGCAGAAGATCCCAACTACGACGCGGCCTCAACGCGATCCTTCCTCGAGGGCCTTGGTTGCCTCGATGTGACAGAGGTGGAAGCGTGAATCGGGCATTGATGCACGTTATTCAATTGATGGTGCTGTGTGGCGCCCTTCTGGTCAGTGGTTGTGATCTGCGCCAGCGCATGTACGATCAGCCGAAGTATGAAGCGCACGAGGCAACGACCTTCTTCGACAACGGATTGACGTCCCGAGGTCCGATTGAGGGCACCATCGCCCGTGGTCAGTTGCGCCTCGACGCCCACCTGTTCACCGGTAAGGTCAACGGCGAGTTGGCAACTGTCCTGCCACCGTCGATCCCTTTTGGCAAGGATCTGCTCGAGCGTGGTCACGAACGGTTTGACATCTACTGCTCGCCCTGCCACGGCCGCACTGGCGAGGGCAACGGCATGATCGTCCAGCGTGGCCTCAAGCAGCCACCTTCGTTTCATGAAGCCCGCCTGCGGGAGGCTGCGATCGGCCACTACTTCGAGGTCATGACCAACGGCTTTGGAGCCATGTACAGTTACGCATCAAGAGTTCCGGTGGAGGATCGCTGGGCCATTGCGGCGTACGTTCGTGCGCTCCAGTTCAGCCAGCGAGCCGACTTTGACAAACTTCCAGCACAGGACCAGGGACAGCTTCCATGAACGAGGAGCTTATCCGTCAGAGTGAAGCCCTGGCACCACGTATCGACGGCTACCGTCGGCGGGCCCTTACCGCCGGAATCATCGGCGCCGCTCTGACCGGGTTTGGTTACGTGAGCCAGCATGATCAATTCTTCAAATCCTACCTGCTTGGTTTTACGTTCTGGATCAGCCTGACCATCGTATCCAGGATGATTCTGATGATCCACCATCTGGCTGGTGGCAGGTGGGGATTCGCGATCCGACGTTTGCTTGAGGCAGGAACGCAGACATGGCCCGTAATGCTGGTCCTCGGTCTGCCTGTCCTTGCTGGCATGCACGAACTCTACCACTGGACTCACGCCGACGCGATTGATGAAATCCTGGCGAAGAAGGTCGCCTATCTGAATGAGACCTTCTTCATCATCCGGTACTTCCTCTACTTCGCAATCTGGGGAGGACTGTCCTTTTTTCTCGTCCGTTGGTCACGCGCGCAGGACGCCGCCGTCGAGACGTGGCCGACGCAGCGTACGCAGACCTTTTCCGGGCCTGGCCTTATCGTTCTGGTTCTCACGGGCACATTCGCCAGTGTGGATTGGCTCATGTCTCTTGAGCCCCATTGGTTCTCCACGATTTTCAGTGCCATCTACCTGATTGGTGGAGCCCTGGCAACGTGGTCGCTTACGGCCATTGTCGCTGTCTCGTTGTCGCGCCATGAGCCGCTGGCGTCGCTGCTGACGAACGAGCGCCTGCGGGATCTTGGCACATTCATGCTTGGCTTCACGATGCTGTGGGCCTATACCTCCTTCTCGCAGTTGCTGATCATCTGGTCCGCCAACCTTCCGGAGGAGATCACCTGGTACTACACCAGGTTGCATGGAGGCTGGCTGTATCTGGGGTATGCACTGATTGGCTTCCACTTCTTCGTGCCTTTCCTGCTGCTGATTTCCAGTCGCATCAAAGGACGCCTGAAGATTCTGGTGAGTGTCGCCTGCGGCTTGTTGTTGATGCGTATCGTCGATCTGTACTGGATTACAGCTCCCGCTTTCCAGCACGGATCTGGCGTGGAACATGCTTCGGCGATGCCCCATTGGTTGGATCTGGCGGTTCCCCTCTTCATGGGCGGCGCCTGGTTGTTCGTGTATTTCGGGCAGCTGAAGAAGCGGTCGCTTGTAGCCCTCAACGATCCGCGGTTCGATTACGCCGCTCTCGCCGAGGAGGCGCACCATTGAGTGATCACGGCAATCCCGCAGAGGTGAGTGGAGCGTCCCGCGCTGCAGGCCACGAGGTCTCCGACGCTGATGCCAAGCCACTTGTCCGAGTCGGCATCGCTCTGGCAGTCATCATGCTCGTCGGCTTTCTCGGTATGCTCCTCATGTTCCGTACCCTGATGTTTGCGCAGCCTCTCTACGACACAACTCAGGCGCCCCATCCTCTGAGTGCGAGCCGCACCGCAACGACGGGCCCGCGGCTGCAGCCGGATCCGCCCCGGCAGAAGGCAGAACTGCGCCTCTATGAGGACAATCTGTTGATGACCTACGATTGGATCGATCAGGAGGGCAAGGTGGCGCGCATTCCCATAACGCGTGCCATCGAAATCCTTGCAGCTTCAGGCTTGCCAAAGCCGACGGACGCGGTTGTCGGCGGCGATCGATAAGTCATGCTCGTGCGCCCTTCCATAGCTGCCGCTCTTCTGGCTCTCGCCGCCTCTGTTTCGGCGCAGCCTCTCGACCCCGCGATTGGTAACGAGATTGGTATTGAACAGCGCCTCGATGAGCAGGTACCGCTGGACCTTACGTTTCGTGATGAGAACGGTACGGTTGTGCAGTTGGCAGATCTGATGCATCAGGATCGGCCCGTTGTCCTCTCCCTGGTGTACTACGAGTGCCCCATGTTGTGTACGCAGGTGCTCAATGGTCTGTTACGGAGTTTGCGGGTCGTGTCGCTTGACGTCGGCAGTGATTTCGATGTGATCACGGTGAGCATTGATCCCGGTGAAACACCGACTCTGGCAAAGGCAAAGAGAGACGAGTACGTCGGACGGTACAAGCGCGAGGGTGCTGCCGATGGCTGGCACTTCCTCACCGGTGATGCAGACCAGATCGAGCGCCTCGCGGAGGCCGTCGGCTTTCACTATCAATACGATGAAGAGACGGATCTCTTCATACATGCCAGTGGCATCATGGTGTTGACTCCCACGGGACGACTCGCCCGCTACTTCTACGGGATCGAGTACTTCCCCAAGGATCTTCGCCTCGGCCTGATTGAGGCCTCCGAAAACCGCATCGGGTCGCCAGTCGATCAGATTCTGCTGCTCTGTTACCAGTATGACCCGGCGACGGGCAAGTACGGCTTTGCGATATACAACTCGCTCCGCCTTGCAGGCGGCGCCACTGTCGCGGTCCTGGTGATGCTTATAGTTGGCACCATCCGCCGTGACCGCCGCCTCAAAGTCTCGGGGACGGATGCAGATGGGCGCCCGCGCCCGTCTCTTGCTTCCGCCCCTTCCACCTCCATCCCGCACCGGAACTGATCCGAGAAGCGATGTCGAAGGACTTCCAGCTACATCCCGATCTGGCGTCTACCTTCGCCTGGCAGGTGGACTCTATCTACTTCCTGCTGATAGCGCTCAGCGTTCTTTTTACGGTGGGGGTCTTTACCGTCCTCATTATCTTCTCCGTGAAGTACCGGCGACGCTCAGACGATGAACGACCCAAACCGATCCACGGTTCGACGGCACTGGAACTGGCGTGGAGTATCATTCCGCTGTTCATTGCCATCGGTGTCTTTACCCTGGGCGCTGAAGTCTACTTCCGCATGTACCGGCCCCCAGCCGATGCCATCGAGATCTTTGTTGTTGGCAAGCAGTGGATGTGGAAGATCCAGCATCCAGAGGGTGTGCGTGAGATCAACGAGCTGCACATTCCAGTCAACCAGCCCGTGAAATTGACGATGACATCTGAGGATGTCATCCATGCCTTCTCGGTGCCCGCCTTCAGAACCAAGCGTGATGTCGTCCCCGGCCGCTACACGACCATGTGGTTTGAGGCCAATCAGACCGGCGAATATCACCTTTTCTGTGCCGAATACTGCGGTACGCAGCATTCGACGATGACGGGGCGTGTGATCGTCATGGAGGTTGACGCGTATCAGCAATGGCTCGGCGGCGGTGTCAGTGGCGAATCGATGGTCGATGCCGGCGCCCGGCAGTTTGTGCAGCTTGGTTGTGCCACTTGTCACAAGGCCGAATCCGGCGGCCGGGGCCCCTCTCTTGTCGGCATCTTTGGTGGTCCCGTGCAATTGGCAACGGGCGAGATCGTCACCGTTGATGAGTCCTATGTGCGCGAGTCCATACTCTCCCCCGGTACCAAGATAGTGAACGGGTATCAGCCGATCATGCCGACGTTCCAGGGGCAGATCAGCGAGGAAACCCTCATGCAGCTCCTCACCTACATAAAGTCACTCAGTGAGAGTGAGTAAGGGAGGAGGTCGAAGAAGGACATGACAACGACAAGCACGACAGAAGCCCCGAGCGCCAGCGGGCATCTCGCCGATCCTGACGTGAACTATCTCAACAACGAGTACGGCATCAAGTCCTGGCTGCTGAGTCTGGACCACAAGAGGATTGGCCTGCTCTACCTGATCATGACGACGGTGTTTTTCGTCGTCGGTGGTATCGGGGCGGCGCTGATCCGCATCGAGTTGATGACCCCGGGAGGGGACCTTCTCGAAGCCGATACGTACAACAAGATGTTCACGATGCACGGCGTGGCGATGATTTTCTTCTTCCTCATCCCCTCCGTACCAGCTGTGATCGGCAATTTCGTACTACCGATCATGATCGGCGCCAAAGACGTCGCTTTTCCCAAACTGAATCTGCTGAGTTGGTACTGCTACATGGTTGGCGGTGGATTGGCGACTTTTGCCATCATCGCCGGTGGAATTGATACGGGATGGACTTTCTATACGCCCTATTCCACCACCTATGCCAACGGCTATGTATCCGTCGCGCTCTTCGGCGTGTTCATCAACGGGTTCTCAGGGATCCTCACGGGCGTCAATTTTATGACGACCGTACACAAGATGCGCGCCCCGGGTATGACCTGGTTCCGCCTGCCCCTGTTCATCTGGGCCCAGTACGCAACCAGCCTGATCATGATTCTCGGCACGCCGGTTGTGGCCATTACACTGCTGCTGGTCGTCCTTGAGCGTGTTTTTCACATCGGCATTTTTGATCCAGCCCTTGGTGGGGATCCGATCCTGTTCCAGCACCTGTTCTGGTTCTATTCGCATCCTGCCGTGTACATCATGATCGTTCCAGGATTTGGTGTCATGAGCGAAGTGATCGCCTGCTTTTCCCGCAAGCGTATCTTCGGCTACAGTTTTGTCGCCTTTTCCAGTCTGGCGATCGCTGTCCTCGGCTTCATTGTCTGGGGGCACCACATGTTCACCACCGGCCAGTCGATCTATGCCGGTATGGTGTTCAGTTTCCTGACGTTCCTGATCGCTGTGCCCACAGCCGTGAAGATCTTCAACTGGACTGCCACGCTGTACCGGGGTTCAGTGTCGATGGAATCGCCCATGCTATACGCAATGGGCTTCATGGGGTTGTTCCTGATCGGCGGCCTGACGGGACTGTTCCTGTCGACGATGGCCACCGATATCCACCTGCATGACACCTACTTTGTCGTCGCTCACTTCCACTACGTGATGGTGGGGGGAATGGTGATGGCATACCTCTGCGGTCTGCATTTCTGGTGGCCCAAGATGACGGGGCGGATGTACTCCGAGGTGATGGCCAAGACGAGCGCCGTACTCATCTTCATGGGTTTCAATCTGACTTTCTTCCCGCAGTTCGTCCTGGGATATCTTGGTATGCCACGTCGCTACCATGTTTATCCTGACGAGTTTCAGATTCTCCACGTGGCGTCCACGGCAGGCGCGACCGTGCTCGGCATCGGTTACCTGGTGCTCTTCATCTGCCTGGTCAGTTCGCTGATCAACGGCGCCAAGGCCGGACCGAACCCATGGGGTGCCAAGGGCCTGGAGTGGATGATCGAATCTCCCCCGACGCCGCACAACTTCCATGAAACTCCAGTTGTGACGTTTGAAGCCTACGCCTACGAGGAAGAGGATACATTGTTACCTGTACCAGGCGACGGGCAAACGACCGGCGCCGTCAGCCACTAACTTCCAAAAACCCCCGAGACTTGACGGAACGATGAGCTCTCACAGCGAGAATCCTGCCCTTCAACACCATTTTGATGACCTCAAGCAGCAGTACGAGGCGGCCAATATGGGAATGTGGGCCTTCCTGGCGCAGGAGATCATGTTCTTCGGTGGTCTCTTCTCCGGATATGCAGTCTATCGATACAAGTATCTTGCTGCCTTCATCGAGGGCAGCAATCACCTGCCGATATTCTGGGGCGCACTCAACACCGTGGTCCTGATTGCCAGTTCCTTCACGGTGGCGATGGCGGTACGCGCCGCGCAACTTGGACGGGCCAAGAGTCTGTTCAACTGGATCATATCGACGATGGTCCTTGGCGTTGCCTTCCTTGGCATCAAAAGCATCGAGTATGCCGACAAGTATCATCACGGTCTGATTCCGGGAGCCAATTTT
This sequence comes from bacterium, assembly GCA_027593305.1. Lineage (GTDB taxonomy): Bacteria > Latescibacterota > UBA2968 > UBA8231 > UBA8231 > UBA8231. The sequence goes on along the minus strand of JAQCJA010000015.1, from coordinate 6,587 downwards.
ACCTACGACAGTCCCATGGCGGGGCAGTTGAAGATATTCTTCTCCTTCTATTTCGTCATGACAGGCATGCACGCGCTGCACATGATCATCGGTATTGGACTGATGATCTGGCTGATTCCAAAAATCCGCAGGGGTGCCTTCACGGCAGAATACTACAGTCCAATCGAGAACTTTGGTCTCTATTGGCACTTTGTTGACATCGTTTGGATTTTCCTGTTCCCCCTGCTCTACCTTATCGGACGCGAGCCATGGATTCAACTGTAGAGCACAGCAGACCCGACGTCGGTGGCGATCACGGTGATCACCACGACGGGCCACACATTGCGCCTATGCGCATGTATGTGGCCATCGTAAGTCTGCTGTTCCTGATGACGGCCATCACCGTCTGCGCCGCCTTCGTCGAGTTGGGTGCCTTCGGGACTCCGGTAGCCCTGGCGATCGCCGTCTTCAAGGCGAGCATAGTGGTACTCTTCTTCATGCACGTGCGTTACAACACACCACTCATGTGGGTTTTTGCTGGTGCCGGTTTTTTCTGGCTGCTCATCATGTTTTCCCTGACCATGCAAGACTACATGACCCGCGACTGGGAGACTCCTGTTCCCATTGAGTTTCTCGACTTGCTCTGAGAGCCAGTCGGTGGTCTAGCAGCGAGTTTTGCACAGAATGACAAACGCCCCGCTGATCTCTCGATCAGCGGGGCGTTTGTCTCTAGGTGGAGCAGGGCGGCTACGCCGGTGGCGTCAGTCCATCAGACGCGTCGAACGGATGAGAACCAGGATGGCGGCGTGCGGCACAACGACGTATTTCTCATTGTCAAACTTGATCTCAACCGCTTCCTTGCGCGCAAAGATGGCATAGTCGCCCTTGCTGGCCTGCAAGGGAATAAAGCGCATCTCCGGCTCTGCTGAGGATTGCGCCCATGGCACGTCGTCACTGTCGGTGCCCCTTGGAGGCAGAGAAATGCCCGGTCCGACCTCCTCTACCCGACCGCTCTGTACCTCTTCTTTCTCGAGCGCCGTCGGCGGCAGATAGAGCCCCACAGATGTGCGTTGCTCTTGTTCGTCAATACGCAGGAGCACCCGATCACCAACAACAATCAGTTCCTTGTCGCCTCTCAGCATACCGTTTCCCGTATAAGCATTGTCGGATCAATCATCAGCAGCAAGATCAGTTGTCGCACTCGTCCGTCGCTGCTTTCGGGCGAATAAGGTAGTGGAATCTGGACTGGTACTCAATGCGTCGGTAGTTGCAGTTGGCCAAGGGAAGCGCAGGCGGCACCAACAATTCCTGCATCGTTGCGTAACATTGCAGGCACGACCTTTGTCTTCACCGTAAGCAAAGGCAGAAAACTCTCATGCTTCCTGCTGACACCGCCACCGATAATGATCAGATCGGGCCACAAATAGAAGTCGAGACGATGGAGGTAGTCATCAACCCGCTTGGCCCACTTCTTCCAACTGAGTTTCTTCCGCGTCCGAACACTGTCCGCTGCCCGCCGTTCGGCGCTTCGACCATCCATTTCGATATGACCGAACTCCGTGTTCGGCACCAGTCTGCCACCGTTGAACAGGGCCGAACCGATGCCGGTCCCCAGGGTCAGCAGCAGGACCACGCCGTCGCACCCGCGCCCGGCACCATATCGCATCTCTGCCAGGCCGGCGACGTCGGCATCATTGCGCACCGAGAAATCACATCCAGTGGCTTCCTGGAACATGCTTTCCACCTTGCGTCCGATCCAGCCTGCATCGATATTGGCGGCCGTCTCGACCATGCCCCGGCGCACAACAGCAGGAAACCCGGCGCCAACCGGGGCCTTCCAGTTGAAGTGCTGCACGACCCTGGCGACGGTCTCGGTCACTGATTCGGGCGTGGCTGGGTGCGGCGTGTCCAGACGGAAACGTTCCCCTGCCAGTTCTCCCCGCTCGGCGTCGACGATACCACCTTTGATGCCTGTACCCCCGACATCGATCCCGAGTAGTTCCATCGGTCAGGCAGCCAGTCCCTTGAGGGCCTCTTCGTACGACTCGTAGCGCTCTCCTTCTGTCTCTTCCGGGTCGACCAGTTTGAGCCAGAGGGCACTGTCTTTACGATCCCCGCTCAACTGACGCCTGCTGCCGAGATTCGATGGGTCGGTGCCGTTCCAGACAACGTTGCCGTCCTGCATGTAGATGAACTGCCCACGATACTGGTCGATAAACTGCCTTGCCTGCTCCCGGTAGATCAGTCCCTGCTCGCAGGTTGTTCGGCGCCAGTTGGCCACGGTTTCAGCCGTATCGGTCTCAATGGAATCAAACTCGGCCAGCGGCCCGATCACCTCACTGGAAAAATCGATCTCGTTGTCGATATCGACCGAACCATACCCGCGCCTCGCAGCAATGAGGATATGATTCAAGTCGCGCTTGAAAGGCGGCGTGGGCCAGTCTGAGTTCGGGTCATGCCCCATGAGTCGCATGCCGCAAGCGTCGGTGGCAACGGAGTTGTCCCCCGCCAGAATTGCGTTTGTGATACGCCCCACCCCGTCCCATTCGCGGCCCCATTGACTGGTAAGAGCCTCGACGATGTTGAGACACGGATCGGTGATCATCGCCAGATCCGGCAGCACATAGGAGAGGCGGATGAGATGGTGGTAGTAGGACCGCGTGCGCCCCTGAGGCGGTATCATCGGGGGCAGACCGAAGAGATTCTTCGTTGTCAGCGTGATACCCATAAAAGCATGGTTCTTCATCTTGGCAATGGAGACAAACTCGTCGGACTCGTCAAAGACGGAGTTCAGCACATAGCGATCGAACATGCAGCCGCCGCCCGGCACTTCGTAGGTCTTGAAGGGTGGCAGATTTGAGTCGACGAATTCGACGCCGAACTCCTCAAGGATGTGCCGGTAGTTGAAATCTTCCGGCGTCACGCCACCATTGCCGTAGGGGTATGTATCAGTCGCCACAAGAGTTGCCGTCGTGCGCTCGCGCAGCAGGCGCAGAAAGGCTCGAGCGAAAGCATCGTCTACCAGTTCGCGACGCCGTCCCGCGAAATAGGCAACTCGCTGCCGGGGTTTGGTCATGTTGAACTTCATCACGACGCGTTTGGCTTTCTCCAACCGTTCCCAGGAGCGAGTCAATGGATCCGTCGTGCGTCGCAGCACTTCGTATATCTCGTCCTCAGTGGCACGATGGTCGCAGTAGGAGGCGCGAACTCGGTAGGCACGTTCCAGCATTGTAGACCTCTTGTAGGTGGTTGACATCAGCGTCAGTTTATGACTGCAGCCTGTACGGCGGTGGCCACTCTGTGCACGGGCGCTCCCGGGCGTGTTGTGAAGATGACACAGGCCAGCCCGCTTTCCGGATCGGCGCCGACCAGGGTTCCCGTGGCGCCACCGTGCGAGAATGATGCTGCCGAGGCGAGATCTCCCCATGCTCCAAGGCGCCAGCCCAGGCCCCAGCGTTGGGATCGGTGCTCGGACGCGAGTCCGGGCATACGCGTCGTGCGGTCGCTGATCATGGCCCGGTTCGCAAGCGTTCCGAGGATTCTGCCATCCTGCAGAACTCCCCCGCCCAGAGTCGCCACCAGCAACCGGGCCAGGTCATCCACCGTGGAAAACATGCCTCCCCAGGGAGCACCCAGACGTTGCCAGTAGCTCGTGTTCCAGTGATAGTCGGTACCAGTCTGCTCTTGCGGCAGCACGACGTCGGCCGCTCGTGACGCCAGCTCGTCACGGATCCCCAGCGATGTGGATGCCATAGCCAGCGGGGCGAAAATACGCTCCGCCATCATCTGTCGCAGCGACTGGCCGGTAATCCTCTCAACGATCTCTCCAGCCAACAGGGTGCCCATGCTCTGATAGCTGATCTGGGTGCCGGCGGCAAACAGCAGTTCACACTGGCAGACATCCTTGACGAAATCTGCCAGTGGCGCATGGCGAGCCCGCAGGGCCTCGTTCTGGGGCAGCATATCAGGCAGGCCGGAGGTGTGCGTCAGCAGGTGTTCGACGCGGATGCGGTCACGGTCAAGGCCCTGGATTACACCGGTGAACTCCGGGATGTGCGCATAAACCGGATCAGCCAGTGACAACAGTCCGCGTTCGACGAGTTGCAGCACTGCAATCGCCGTCACCGGCTTCGTCACCGAGGCAACGAGGAACAGATTGTCGGGCGCCATCTGCCGTTGCTGATTCCCATGAGCGGCGACTCCGAAGGCTCGCGACTCCAGCAGCACGCCATGACGCGCCACGGCAATCGCCGATCCGGGCACGGAGCCATCCTGTGCCCATTGCGCGAGCAGATGCCGGGCGACTTGGAGACGAGCCTCATCCAGACCGGCTTCGTCGGCTGTGCCACGCTGCAGCGCGGGCCTTGTGTCAGATTCCGGCATCCTCACCCAGAGCACCAACGGCCCGTTCCAGGGCAACAATCGCTACGGCCTGATCACGGCGGGCTCGTGCATACTCGGATTCGGCCTGCAACAGGGTGAGCTGTGCGTCAAGCACCTCCAACTGCGTGCCGGCCCCCGTCCGATAGCGGGCATCAACATCCTCGAGCCCGAGCCGCGCCTGGCCGACGGAGCCTTCTCGCGCCCGCAGCCGCTGACCTGCGGCGTCGACGTCCATCCAGGCACGCTGGACCTCGTGCTTGATGGTGCGGTCGAGCTGATCGGCCTGCAGCAGAATGCGTCGCCGTGCTTCGCGTGCCTGGGCAACGCGTGCGTGCGTTCGCAGCCCGTCAAACAGGGGCACCTGCAGCGACAGGCCTGTTGACCAACTGCGACGCCACTGTCTCCGAAACCGGTGAAAGTGTCATTCTGGTACTGCATCTGTCCCACGGCGACGAGATCGAGGCGCGGGCGTGTTCCGGCCCTTGCGGCCCGTTCGTCGCCAAGATTGCTCTCGACAAGAGCCCGGACCTGTCGACGCTCTGGTCGGCGCTGCAGGGCCCGCTCGATGGCTTCCTCAACAGATCCTATCGAAGTCAGCACCGATATTTCTCGAAAATCGGCCCGGACCGATACCTCCTGCGACAGTTCGATGCCGACCACGTCCTTCAGATCCAGACCAGCCAGCGTCAGATTGTGAACGCTCTCGATGGAGTCGGACTCGGCAGCAGCCACCTGAACGTCGGGCACGAGTCCATTCAAAGCGGGTCACTCGGCCTGCCTGGCGCAGGGCCTCAACCTGCTCCCGGTTGGCTCGAGCGCGATGCAGAGCAAGGCTGCGCACCCGTAGCAGCTCTTCTGCCAGCAGGTAGTCATAGAGAGCTGTCTCGACCCGTGCGACGATCGCCTGTCGGAGCTGCCGTTCCGTTTCCTCCGCCACTGTGACACGACTGCGTGTCGATTGCAGCGCCCCACTCACCTGTCCCCCGGTATACAGCGGCTGACTCAGGCGCAACAGGCCAGCCACTTCATTGTCACTGCCGATCTTGACGGCGTTGTCATTGAAGAGGATGCTGGGCAACAGCCAGTTGCGCGTGTAGTCGAAACGCGCGGACAGATCGGGCAGACCATCGGCTCGCGATTCACGCACGCGGGCGCCGGCTGTGGCGGCATCGGAACGGGCCATGCCCAACGACTCATTCTGCTCCATCGCGAGTTGCACGGCAGTGGCCGGGGTCAGCACAAATGGCTCACTGGCAAAAAGACCGCCCGGCATGATCCAGAGGCTGGCAGCAAGCGTAACAAGGCCTTTGCGCAGGCAGTGCGTCAACGGCGTCAGTCCTTCCCGATGTAGTCCAAGAGGCCTATTGCAGTTCAAGAGGCCTCTTGCAGTTCAAGAGGTTTGATGGTCTTTTCGTCAATCTCTGCCTCATCCAGCTGACTTGCAGTGAGTCCCTCGACATCGAGCAGGTCAGCCCCTTTCAGATTCGTGCCCGTCAGTTCGGCTCCCTGCAGCTTGGCTCCTGTCAGGCGCGCCCCGGAAAGGTCTGCATCGGCCAGATTTGCCCCCTTCAGGTCACAGCCCTGCAGCTGTGCGTGCTGCATCTGGACACCCGTAGCCTCGACCATGAACAAGTTGGCGCCGCGAAGATTGGCGCGGTTCAGGCACGCCGATTCCAGCGTTGCTTCACGAAGGTCAGCCTCGCGCAGATCTGCCCCCTCAAGGTTGGCCTCGGTCAGATCGGCCTCCTCCAATCGCGCTGAGATCAGACTGCCCCCCTTGAGTTTGACACGCTTGAGCACAGCTTTCTGCAGCATCGCTCCGAGCATATCGCTGCCACGCATGTCGGCAAGGAACAAGTCCGCGTTCTGCAACTCCGCTTTCTGCAGATTGGCGTCGCGCAGATCTGCGCCACGCAACTGCGCTCCCTGAAGGTAAGCCTCGCGCAGATTCGTCTTTGACAGATCGGCTCGTGTCCCCGCAGCGGACTTGCTGGTGAGCCACTCCCGGTGGGCCTCGAGAATCTTCTCCATTTCATCGTCGGCGATCTCACGCAGCGCCTTGGGTCCGGTGCTCTTGTGCTCCGGCGGTCTTTCATCATCCCGAAGTCCCCCCGGGCTTCTACGGGGACGAGCAGCCTCTTGAGCCGTACTTGCAGGTTCCGCTTTCGCCGCCGGCTTGATCGCGCCCGGCGGGGCGGCATCCAGTTTCTTTTTCTTCTTTTTCC
>JAQCJA010000506.1 GCA_027593305.1 bacterium | reverse complement strand
CTGCCAGCGGCCCGCCTGATTCGAGGATCGACGCCTCCACAAGCTCGTGCACGGCACCGCGAAAACGATACGCACGTCGCCGGCGCCAGAGACGGACCTTTGTTGTTGGAAACCAGCCGGTGTAATTTTTCTGCTCGGCATACATACCGTCCGCCGCGACCCATTCGGAGCGATCGGCCTGGTCGGTATAGTTGCGCGTCGTCAGACGGTAACCGGCGATATCTGTGTCGGCCATTGCCGAGCGGATCGCCTCGTGGTCGGCAGCGGCGATGACCTCGTCGCAATCAAGGCTGAGGATCCAGCGGCCATGAGCCGCATGCAGACCGTGATTGCGGGCAACGGAGAAATCTCCCGTCCAGGGCAAGGCGAGCACGCGGGCCCCGTGTCGCCGGGCGACGGCACGTGTGTCGTCCGTTGACCCCGTATCGACAACGATGATTTCATCGGCAAGGCCCGCAACACTGGTCAGGCAACGATCGAGGAACTCAGCCTCGTCACGGGCAATGAGGCAGACGGAGAGTTCCGCCACCTTGCCGCCCCCGGGAACCCGACCCTGCCGCTGGCCGCTCTTGCCCTTACCCTTGCGCCGCTTCGTCTTCGCCAAGGCCCTGTTTGATCTCGGAAAGCAGAGCCTGCGCCTCGGCATGCTCCGGTTCGCGTCGAAGTACGGTGGACACCGCCTCACGGGCGGCGGCCGTATCCCCGGTTTTCAGCAGAACCCGGGCAAGACGGGTGATGATGTCGGTGTCCTCCGGGTGCTTCTCCAGATAGCCTCGATAGAGGACGACAGCAGCCTCCGGATCGTCGATCTGTCCGTAGACGAGGCCAAGATTGCAGACCAGGTCGCGATGGAACGGATCGAGGCGACTGGCTTCGCGGAACTGCAGCAGTGCCGGTTCGAGATTGCGCTGCTCCCATTCGACGACACCCAGGTTGACGCGGGCATCGACCAGATCCGGTTCGAGTTCTACGGCTCGGGTGAAACTCGCCCGGGCGACTTCCACGTTTCCTGCGCGTGCCGCAACGAGTCCCGCATAGTTGTGCGAGAAGGAGGACTTGGGATCGAGTTCGACGAGCCGATCCACAGCCTCGAGGGCACCGGCCGCGTCGTGTGCCTCCACCAGAGCATCGGCAAGGACGAGAATCGTCTCGACGAAATCGTGTTTGAGGTCGAGTGTCCTGCGATAGCAGTCGATGGCGGCATGAACGTCACCTGCGTCGCGGCGGCGGTCGCCACTCTCCATGGACTCCACGGCAGCCAACTCGACCCCAGCCAGACTCCCATCGCCGAAGGCGACAACGTGAGCCGATTGATCATTGGCCTCCTCGATCAGAACATCGCCGGCGGCGGCCACACGCCAACCCTTGCGCCGCAGAGAGCGAGCCGTATTGGCGAACACGGCCAGGGACGAGAAGGATGCGTCGAAGCCGCCGATGGCATCGATCGCCGCCAGGCGACAGAGCACGCAGGAAGCCTCAGGGTAGGACGTGTCAACCAGAGACCCATCGGTATCGCTGGTTCCCGGTGTCAGCATGCCGAGATCGGCCACGGCGAAGTGCTGCCGCAAGCGGCGCAATTCCTGAGCGCTGGCAGCTGATGTCAGGTCCCAGATGTCCGTCGCCAGAACGAACAGCAGTTCGACGCCCTGTTGCCCACAGTTAAGGCGAATGGCCTCGAGTTGCTCACCCATGGAATGACCGGACGACGTATCCACCGTGAATCGATGAAAGCGACCCAGAGCGCGGGTCAGGGCTGGCGCGGCCTCCTCCACAGAGGAGGAATCACCGAGCAGCACGACGGCAACCGTGAGATCGGCGTTGGCTTCAACAGCAGTGGACAGATTTGCCGGTACGGTTGCGGGATTCACGTCGAGTCGGCCCGACTGCAGTACCTCAACGGCTGCAAGAGCGGCAACAGCCGACTGCTGCCAGGTGAACCGGCTCCGGACATGATCGCTGCCTGCAGCGCCACGGCGCCGGGCTTCCTTGCGAAACTCAAAAACGGCCCGCATCTGTGTCACCAGAGCGTCCATGTCCGGCTCCAGTTGCCAGGCCTGGCCGACAACATCCTCCCCCCCCGCCCAACTGCACCGGTTGCCGGCGACTGGCCACACCGTAGCCAATATCCTGCGGGCAGAAATCGTCACAGGCGCCACCACGCGTCACGATCACGGGCAGGCCACAGGCCATGGCCTCGGCGACGGGCAGACCGAAACCCTCCCCACGATACGGATGCACCAGTACATCGGCTGCAGCATACAGTCGGGGCACTTCGGCGCCCGGCAGATCGTCGGTGAGATACTGGATTTCCGCGCACCCTGGATCAGCCTGCAACTGGCGAATCGACTCCCCTGCTGTCTGATTCCGGTAGAAGGTGCCGACGCCCATGTCCTTGATGACCAGAGCCACATCGTCGGTGGCGGAAAAAGCTTCGCGCCAGGCCCGCAGCAGGATGTCGATTCCCTTGCGGTAGAGCGTGCCACCCACGAACAGGAAGCGAAAGGATGCCTTTGTCCGCACGATTTCGTGCGCGGCCAGACCCGGGCGGAAGCGAGCCGCGTCGATCCCGGGCGGGACAATGGCAACCCGGTCCGGATCGACACCACCATCGATGTAACAGTTGCGCACGTAGTTCGTGTAGGCCCACACCTGAGAGACGACACCGGCACGGACCGCTTCGACCCAGGCCCGGGGTACGCTGCCGAACTCCCAGGGCTGCATGAGGGCGTAGCGTCCTGCGGGCACAGCCGAAAGGTCCGGTGGCCAGCGGTGACGGACGTGGACGTCGGCGGCAGGAAGCGGACGATTCATGCGCGCCGCCAGAGCGGCGTAGCGGGGGTCCTGCTGCGCCTCGAACTGGTCCGGCTCAAAGCCCACCAGGCCCAGATCACAGCCGCCGCTGTCAATCAGTGCCAGCGCCAGCTCACGATTGACGTGGGCCAGGCTGGAGTGCACGAAAAACGAGCCTTCGAGGTTGATGCGAACGGCGCCTGATACGGGGCGGGTGCGTGCGGTGGTGCTCGACGGCGTGGCGCTTGCAGGAGCCTCGACGTGAAGGCGTTCATCAACGCGCAGGCGGCCGGCGACGTCAAAGCGGCCCTGCCAGTGGGCAAGGAACTTCTGCACATTCTCCTGCACGTGATCGAAACGACCCTTGGATTGCGCTTCATGATGATCGACGACAGCCTCGGGGCAGTACACGACACGGAAGCCCCGATCCCTGGCGCGAAGACACAGATCGACATCCTCGACGCCATTTACAAACTGGGCATCGAACCCACCGAGAGATTCGAACAGGTCGCGCCGAATCAACAGGCATGCACCGGTTACCATGTCGAGATCACGCGCCTTGCACACGCGTGGGTCATCGGCGGCAGCGCCGCGGTACTCGTGATCGGGAATGCCGTTCACAAGATGCAATCCGGCGTGCTGCACCGTGCCGTCCGGATACAGCAGGCGTGCGCCGACGATCCCCACCCGTGGATCTGCATCGGCGGCGGCGACCATTGGCGCCAACCAGTCGGCGTGTGGTACGGTGTCGTTGTTGAGGAATAACAGATAATCGGCGCTGGATTCAGCAGCCCCCTGGTTGCACGCCCGCGCAAAACCAAGATTCCGATCGTTGCTCAGGACGCGGAGGTCACCCTCCATGGCGTGCAGCAGATACATCGTCCAGTCGTCGGAGCCATTGTCGACGACGACGACCTCGTAGTCCGGCGCAGCCGCCCCTTCGCCGCTGTTGCGAGCGATGCCATAGAGGCACTTTTCGGTGAGCGCAGCACCGTTGTAGACCGGAATGATGATGGTGACTCTGGGAGGTTCGCTGCGAGACGGCAGCTCCGCC
>JAQCJA010000505.1 GCA_027593305.1 bacterium | reverse complement strand
GCTCGCGCCACTTGTGGTACGGGCCGTTCCCGTTTCCCCTTGTCCCTGGCAATTCGATGGCGGAGTCAATTCAACGGCGGAGGCGATCGCAGGCGGCATTCACCACCCCCAGAAGCTGGTCAAAAAGCTCGCCCACCCAGGGCGACAACTGAGACGTTCGATCCGAATGGAAGGCGGCAGCAAACCGGCGACGCACCTGTGCCAGCTCTGCCTCGGTAACATCCACCGGCAGGCCCAGCAGGCGATTGGGATCCATCTGCGCCAGATTCGCCAGCTCTGCCAGATTGCCCACTGGAGGTCCCGATCGACCATCGCCCTGCGCCACGTCTCGCATACGTGCGTCGAGCTTGAGATACTCCGCCTTGAGTCGCGCCAATTCCTGCATCACGTCGCGGGACTCACGCTCCAGACGAATTCGACGGCTCCGCTCCTCACGAAGTTTGTCACCGTTGTCACGCTCATCGCGTGCAGAGCGACGCAGTTGATTCAACTCCTCTGTCAGGCTTTCCACACGAGTCGCTGCGCGTTCGGCCCGGTCGGTTGTGGCCGCAACTTCACTCTTCGCGCTCGGCTGCCTCCAGTTCTCGCTGGGCGGCGTCTGCGGCAGCAGTTCCCCCGGGCAGAGGATCAAGCTTCTCCAACTGCTCCAGAAAGCGCATGAACAGGACTGTCGCCGGCTGCCAACCGGAGATGATCACCCCAGCCTCGATGGGTCCGCTGTTTTGGACAGAATCGGGCGCTTCATTTCCAGCCAGTTGCGTGGCTCTTTCCCGCACCCATGCCCAGGTTCTCCCGTAGCGCTCGGAAAACAGCCGCGCCAGAGCTGCGCGCTCGCTGGTTGATCTGGCGGCGACGATCAGGCGCACAAGGAGCACCTTGTCGACCGCTCCAGCGACCGTGACGACCCCGGGCTCAGGATAGTTCAGTTGTTCCCAATGCATGGCAAACCACTCACACGCACCAATCTCGAAGGCAAACGCCTTGTCTTCCATTCCGTACACCGCTTCACGATCGAGCAGAATACGGCCGAGCCACTGATGCAGTTCGGTGAGTCCCGATGCCTGGCGGACACGCTTTCCGTAGTCCAGGTAGCGTCGCAGGTGGCGCAGAGACTGGCCTTCAACAAGGGCGCGAAACTCCGCAAAATCGGCTTCAGCCAGCATCCGGCTCGGACCTTTGGCCGCGATGAACGTGGCCCGGGTAGCAGGCGAGGATGAAATCCCGTGCTGTACGACCGCCAACCAGATCGTGATTGTTGCGCATACGCCAGATCTGGAAGTGTTCCAACAGATCCGATTCGGGAATCTCCAGGCCCGCGCGTTGGGCGTAGGCCATCACGATGCGGTCGTATTCGCTCTTGGTTGGCAGGTCGATGAAAACCTTGAGTGCAAAACGATCATCCAGAGCACGTCGCTCGTCGAGGCGCTGGAAACCCTGAGGGTCAAATCCCCTGCGGACCGCCGACTGCGAATCCGTGTGGCGCAACTCTCCAGGCGCGCCATCGGCCTGCATCGCCGGCGGGCCTTGTGGCCGTTCCCCTTCGCGATCGACAAGGTCTTTGAAGTTGGACGTCGCGTAGAACACGAGGTTCTGCGGCACGCTTTCAAGTCCCCCATCCAGAACCATCGACAACACACGAGTCGCCGGATCGGTTCGTTCCAATGCAATGTTGTCGAGCACGGCGATGAACCGTTCCTGGCGATTGCGTACAAGATCGAAGAGCTGAGGCAAGTGCCGATAGCTTCGGTACGGCACTTCGATGCCTCGCAGTCCCTCGAGCCAGTGACGTGTGATCAGTCCACGGATCAAAGAGGATTTGCCGCATCCCCTGGGTCCCCAGATGAGCGTATTGTGCGCCCGGTAACCGGCCAGCAGGTTCTGCGTATTCTCCTGGAGCCGGGCGATGCGCCGCTCATTCCCGGCAAGCCAGCTCAGATCAAAGGCTGCAAAGTCGGGGATGGGGCGAAGGTTGGCACCCGTTGAATCCCCTTCGAAACGGAAGGCGACGCATCCCTGGTTCTCGCCGATGCCATGGGTGCGCACGAACCGACCCAACGCATCCACAAGAGTTCCCCAGTCACTGCTCTGTTGAAACTCGGTCAGGAGCTGCTTCCGGGCGGCGGCAGGGGACCAGGGTGGGCTTGCCGCATGAAAGGGGTCGCAGGTACTCCACGGATCGATATCTGCCGGAAACGTCGCAGACCCGGCGCCAGCCCCGATATCAGGCAGGCAGTCGCGGATCAATTGCCAGCGCTGCAGGTCGCCCCGCATTTGCTGGCGAACCACAGGGTCGACTTTGTCCGCGCCGCGGTTTCTGATCTGACGGAAATAAGGGTGGGTATCTGATTGCAGAATGCGTTGCGGGATCACATCGCGCAGTCGAATGCTGTCGATGTCGAAGGCAAACAGCAGTGGGCCGAACTCGGCCTCAAGTCGCACATCTTCGTCACCGCTGGACAGCCAGAGCCGCAGTGCGTTCTCTTCCGCAGTCGACAGGAGCGACCAGTACGAACTCAGCAATGTGAGTGCGCGAGCCGCCGCCGGCAGGGCCTGGTTGTGCTTCAAGTCAGCGTGTTTCTGACCAGTATCCGTCACGGCCGCGCTCGATGATGCGCTTGGCGCCGCGGCGCTTGGCCGGCACCAGTTCCTGCGTTTCGGGGTCACGCATGACGATCACCATGACTTCGGGATCATCAGGGTCAGGCATCATCTTGGTTGGGATCCGCCGAGTGCTGCCGGCAACACGCATTTCCACGCGGCCGATCTGCACGCCCTTCTGGATCTCGTCAGCGGACAACTCCAAGTCATCCTCCGAACCTCCCGTGGGCTTGGCGGCGGACGCCGTACGCTCCGTCTTGGCACGCCTGGCCTCGACTGCCGCCTTGCGCTCTTCACTGATGCGACTCTCAGCTTTGTCCATCATCTCGGTAGAGCGCTGCTTGAGTTCGGCCGCCTCGTCAGGCTTCATATCCGGAAACAGCCTGCGCAGGCGGCGATTGAGGAAACCTTCAGCCTGGTGTCGGGCCTCCTTCATGTCCCCCGTACTGTTGTAGAATTCCTCCAGCTGTCGGGCAATACGCAACAGCCGCAACTCTTTGCGGAATCGGGTCTTCTTGGTTACGTGGTCGATCAGACTGATAAGGCAGCGCATATCGGCTGCCGGCCGTACACGTGTTCGGGGGTCGGCAGCACCGAGACGATTGCCCATCTCCAAGGTGTCGACGTTAACGAGGTCGTCGACGAAAGACTCCTCGATAGGCATGGTGGTGATATGCTCGATTCCACGGCTCATGATCCCGCTGTAGGGATGGAGCCGAACGGAGATCATGCGCAGTTCCTGATCCTTGCGCTCCATGATATTCGTCACATCGTCGAGCAGTTCCACGTCTTCCATCAGTCCCTTGATCGCCGCACTCAGATCGAGACTGGAGCCATCGGCGGCGGCGACCAGATTCTTGTGCTGGATCAGGAAGCACAAAGCGTCATGGTAGGACCGGTCGATTTTTTTCATCGACTCGAAGACCTGCAGGTACTTGACTGATTCGGCAACGGCCTCTCGGACCTTGCGTTCCAGCCTGTCACGCACCTTCGGGTTCAGCAGACTGTTACGGATTTCGGTGGCTTCCGTCTCGTTGAGTTCGCCTCTCTTGACGCGCTGCTCAACCTTGCCCAACTCGCGGAGCTTATCGGCTTCATCCGCGGTGACCACGCCCTGCTGGACCAACGATTCCAGACGCTCCGGAATCTTGTCAAACTCCTGCGCTTCCAGAACCACCCGTCGGCGCTCGGACTCCTTGGCGCGCTCTTTTGCCACGTCAGCATCAACCTCGCCCGAGGCGATGGCTGCCTC
>JAQCJA010000014.1 GCA_027593305.1 bacterium | reverse complement strand
ATCACCTGCGCAGCGAGTTGCGGCAGCGTGTCACGGCCTCAGATCTGCGTACGCTCCGGGGGGACTTTCACGTGCAGACGATCTGCAGATACCTCGAAGACTCCGCTGATGGGGTCTTCGCCATCGAACGCCATCTGCCCCCGGATCTCGAGGAAGACCACGCACTGCTACTGAAGGCGCTGCAACGTGCCGCAGCCGAGAGATAACTCGACGATGGTGCTACGAGAACTGTTCTCTGCCACGCAGGTCCATGAGCGAGTCGAGCAACTGGCCGGGCAGCTGGCCGACGATTTTGCCGAGGCCGCACTCGTTGTGATCGGCATTCTCAATGGCGCCGCTCCGTTCATGATGGACCTGCTGCGTTTGCTGCCGACAAATCTGGCTTCACAGGTGCAATACGATTTTGTTGTCGCTACGTCATACTGCGGGACCGAGTCGGGGGGCACCGTCGAACTGTCGCGAGAGTTGAGTGTCGATATCACGTCCAGGTTGGTCCTGGTTGTGGATGGCATCGTTGATTCGGGTCGTACCCTCGATACCGTGCTCGCGGCTCTGCAGAAGCGGGCCCCGGCACAGATCCGGACCTGCACCCTCCTGGACAAGCCCTCACGACGCCAGGTGGCCGTTCCCATTGATTACCGGGGCTTCGAGATCGACGATCTGTTTGTTGTGGGCTACGGGATGGACCTCGATGGTGCCTTCCGTGGTCTGCGTCATGTCGCGGTGGTGGAATCATCGAGCGAGGAAGATGAATGAAAGCCAGACGGGTGCTCGTTACCGGCGTGTACGGACTGATCGCCGGCGCCATCTACCGACGCCTCCGGGCGCAACCGGAGCGCTACGATGTGTATGCTCTGGCGCGTCGCACGAAGCCCTCTGAACGGGCCACAGAGGAGCCACTCGAGATACCCGATGATCATCTCTTCGTTGTTGATATGGCCAGTCTGGCCGATGTCGAGGCGGCCTTCGCCGGGATGGATACGATCGTGCACATGGCCGCCGACCCGCGACCCGATGCGCCATGGGAAAGCCTGCTGCAGAGCAACGTCATGGGGGCGCACAACGCGTTCGAGGCGGCCCTTCGCGTCGGCGCCCGCCGTGTCGTCTACGCCAGTTCGATCATGGTTTCCTGGGGCTATCAGGCAGACGAGCCGTACAAGGCTCTGGCAGAGGGTCGGTTCGCCGGGCTGAAGCCCGAGGACATTCCCATCGTTCGGCACGATTGGCCCCCGCGGCCCACCGGACTCTATCCGGCGACAAAGGTCTGGGGTGAGGCACTGGCGCGTTCCTTTGCCGACACAAAGGGCCTGTCCTGCCTGTGTCTACGTATCGGCTGGGTCAATGCCGAGGATCACCCACACCGTGCAGAATCTGGAGCCGTGTGGTGCAGTCAGCGGGATATCGTGCAGTTGACGGAGCGGGCGATCGATGCGCCGGCGGACCTCAGGTTCGGCGTCTTCTACGGTGTATCCGATAACAAATGGCGCTGGGTCGACATCGATGACGCACGCCAGGTCCTTGGGTACATCCCGCAGGACAGCGCCGAGGCCGTCCTGGGTACTCAGCGGGACGCAGAGAGTTCGTAGTCGAAGATGGCCGCAACCAGATCGTCGCGCACAGCTGCAGGCAATTCGGCGAACTGCAGCCGCACGTGCCAGCCATCACCGTGCCGCTGCTGATCGACGATCAGCAGATGGGCGCCAGCAAAAGGGAAGACGCCCTCATATGCAGGGTCGATAACGATCTCGGCCTTGCGTGGTGCAGGTCCCGGGAGAAAGACACTCAGGCCGCCGCCACTGAGATCCATCAGATCAGCCTCCAGCACGTCGGTGGCCACGGATGCCACCCGTTCCGGATCGATGTCTTCGATGCCCAGCGGCAGCGCATACAGACGGACGTGAATGTCGACATGAATGCGGTAGAAATCCCGCTGCTGGACGCGCTCCAACTCCTCGGCATGGCGGATGCGAACGGATGTGGTATGCGGTTGAAATTCGAGAATGTCGGTGCGAAAGCGATATTCGGTGTCGCCATCCCGCCAGAATCGCACTTTGATCTTCTCTCCAGCCTGCAGTTGCGACAACAGTTCGTCGTCGTCGCGGCGCAGGGGCACGGCGGTGATGGCGCGCTCGTCGCGGCCGACAACGACACACTGGATGAAGCCGCGCTGAAGACCATTGGGCCAGACCATCAGCTTCTGTCCGGGTGCCAGGGTCCGAGTTGTGTAGAAGCGCTGTTCAACGGTGGGCCTGTCGAAACCAAGGCGTCTGCGGACGGCACCAAGCGCATTGAGTCGCGTCCGATCGCCACCATCGGCGGCGAGGCGCCCTGCGTGGTCGTCAAAGATCTTCAGCGATGTGAGCAACAGCAGCGGATCGTGCATGCGGTGTCGCCGGCTCAGATCGTAGAGCATGGTTGTCTGTGGAATCGACAGATGGCGCTCGGTGGCGGCGGCGAAGAACGCCAGCCGCGTCCGCCTGCGGCGCCGCCAGCCCGTGGTCAGATAGGTCAACAGGGCCCCCGCGAGCAGGGCGATGATCAGGCTTGCCATGAGCAGGCCCAACCAACCAAGATCTCCCGCTCTGGGGCGGATGTAGGGGAGAATGTCCTGGTAACCTGAATCCACTGATCGGCGTTTCTGCTATGAGTGAGATTCGTGATCCCAGGAGCAATATATGAGAAACGTCAGACACTACATCCCCTACGGGGCTGCCGCTCTGGTGGCGTTGAACGGCTTCGTCAACTTTACCGCTGGCCTGGCGCAGGTCTTCCAGTTGGAGCACTACCTCCAACTGGACCGCGGCAGCCTGCCATATCTCGATGTCACGCCGGGGCTGCAACTGGGCGGCTTCGTCTGGGTTGGCCTGGGCGTGTTGCAGATTGTTCTGGGCAAGGGGCTGGCGGAGCGACGGCGCCGATCCTGGTGGGCCACCCTGGGTGCTCTGCTGGCGCTGGTATTGTTCAGCGTTCTGAGCGTCGGCCCGACGGTGCGGACAACGGCAGTCCCCCTCACCGTCGCCGGCTTGCTCATCGCCGTTCGCGGACAGTTCTACCTGCATCCGAACCGCCGTCGCTACAGTTACGGCGAACTCGTCGCCGGTGCCTCGGTACTGTTCGCTCTGGCATTTGGCATCGTCGGTACCTACCTGCTGCGCCGTGAATTCAATGCCATAGAGAACTGGACAGATGCCGTGTACTTCACCGTCGTCACCTACTCAACGCTGGGATACGGCGACATACTGCCCGTCACCGAAAACGCCCGCCTGTTCACGATCCTCATGGTCACCATCGGTCTCAGTTCCTTCGTTACCGCCATCACCGTTGTCGTCGGGCCGCTCATCGAGGAGCGCATCAAGGGAGTCGTATCGGTTATGAGCAAGTTTCAGAAAACCATCGATCACGTGGTCGTCTGCGGCTACAGCGATGTCACCGAAAGCATCGCCGACGAGTTGCGCGAAAACGATGTACCATTTCTGATCATTGAGGATCGGGAGGCCATCGCTCACGTGCTGAAGGGGCGCGGCTTCGACGTCCTGCTCGGCGACGCTGCCGAGACGCGAACCCTCGAACAGGCCAACCTGCCACAAGCGGCAGCTGTCATTGCGGCGACCGATTCAGACGCGACGAACATCCTGATTGCCATCACGGCACGTAATCTTCGCGAAGCAGCACAACACTACCGCTTCCGTATTCTCGTGCGCGTGGAACACGAAGAAAACGTCGCCAAGGTGCTCCAGATCGGTGTCGATGACGTCATCTCGCCGTCGACTCTTGGAGGCAGGCTGATCGCCGGCCGAGCCATGGGACGATAGGACGGGGATTTTCGACGGAGCGCTGTACAGTCGCCTAACCCAGAATGTCTTCTATGTGTGTTGCGAGGCGATCGACCTCGTGCTCATTGTTGAAAATGTGCGTCGAGAAGCGCAGGCAATTATAGCTTTCAGCCTTCGCTTTCTGCTCGGGATCGGTGGCGAAGGCATAGGTGCCCTGGGCGTTCTTGACGATGATGTTGTGGTCGTCGAATAGCTGCCTGGTGATCTCCTCCCGCGGCATGCCATCCACGGAAAAAGTCACAAGGCCACTCGACAGTTCCGGCTGTGTCGGTGTCAGCAGCTGCAGCCGCGGGATCTGCAGCAGGTGGCTGCGCAGGCGATTGCTGAGCTGACGGCAGCGGGCCTCAACACGGTCGCGACCGAGGGTGTTGTGGAAATCCATGGCCACACCGTGGCCGATGATGTGGGCGACGTTGCGCGTACCCATGGAGGCGGAATAGACGGAGTACCCTGAATACAGCGACATCGGGTGGATGCGATCCTGTACCTCGCGACGGATATAGAGCAGGCCGCTGCCCTTGGGGGCCAGCATCCACTTGTGGCTGCTGGAGGCGAAGGCATCAACACCGAGTTCTTTCAGGTTCACATTCAGCATGCCCGGCGCGTGGGCCCCATCACAGACCAGCAGGATGCCCCGGGGTCTGGTGATTTTCGCGACGTCTGCCAGGGGATAGACCATACCCGTGATCGTATCGATATGCATGAGGCTGACGACACGGGTCCGTGGTGTCAGGTGCTGCTCAAAGACGCGGAGAAACTCGGCCTTGTCCCGTACCGGATTCGGCATCTTCATGTAGTTGACACGTACACCGCGGTGTTTCTGCAGATACTCCCAGCAGCAAACGCCGCCGCCGTGCTCATGGTTCGTTGTCAGTACCTCGTCGCCAGGTTCCAGATCGATGCCGGAGGCGATCTGATTCATGCCCTCCGTCGTGTTGCGCGTGATGACCATTTCGCTGACGTCGGCGCCGACAAACTCGGCAGCGCGGCTGCGCACCTCTTCGGCTTTGTCGCCAACGGGGCCCCAGACGTTGTGGTTCGGATCACCCTCCAGTTGGTTGATATAGTTGGCAATGGCATCAGAGACGACGCGTGGCGAGGCACCGACACTGCCCGTGTTGAAATGCACAAGCCCTGGATTGAGTTGGAACTCCTTGCGCACACGTCGCCACAGGTCGGTCTCGCCGGTCGTGGCGTCGATATCTGTGGCAAGTGTCTGCAGCCGTTCACCGACCCCCTCGGCGAGCTCAGGTAACAGTTGTACGGCTGCCGTCACTGCCGCCAATCCCTTTACAAACGCACGTCGTTCCATGGGTCAATGCCCCTTTCTGCGTTTCAGTCTAGCCACAGTTCCCCGGCCGGGCAACCGCCAGAGGCTGTGCCCGGTTGTGGCGGATCTCTGTCGGCCCTTTGTTTGCCTGCTGTGATATCGAAGTTTCTGCAGCCAATATTTTTCAGCCCAAGGAGCCGAGCCATGCGTTGTTCCGCCCTGATTCCCGTTGCCATCCTTGCCCTGGTTGCCCTGCCCGTTGCGGCGCAGACGGCCGTTCCTCTCAAGACTCTGCCCTTCAGTGCGGCGCGCCAGGCGGGAAATACGCTCTACGTCAGCGGGCAGGTAGCCCGCACGCAGGACGGCAAGGACGTGAAGAGTTCAGTGGATGCCGAGACCCGACAGGTGATGGACAACGTCAGTCGTGTGCTGAAAGCCAATGGCTACAGCCTGAAGGATGTGGTCAGCGCAACCGTTTATCTGAGCGATATCGAGGATTACCACGAGATGAATGCCGCCTATGCCTCGTACTTCGGGGACAGGGTGTTCCCGGCGCGCGCCTGCATCGGTGGTGCCGAACTGGTCTTTGACTTCAAGGTTGAAATCAGCGTCATCGCCTGGAAAGCGGCGCCCACCAAGTAGTGGGCGCATGGATCCCCGCTACAGCCATTCCACCGTCAGCGAGCAGCCACTTTCCAGCGAGGTCCCGGGTTCAAGGGAGATCGTCCCGCATGTCGGATCGCCCTGCGCCAGCAGGTTGACACCGTTGTTGGCATTGGTCACGGGCTCGACGGCAAAGTAGGGCTTGCCCGACGGATTGTAGAGCACGAGGTGACGGCAGTTGTCGGTGGCTGCCAGGCGCAGGCGGACGCCACTCTCGGGCCAGGTGATGTGACCACCCGTAAAGCCGTGACAGCAGGTATCAAGGAAGTTGTCCGGTAGCAGAGCTTTCTCACGGCCAAAGTCCTGGTGTGGCTCCAGTGCCGCCAGCGGACCCGAGGGAATGCGCGTGTCGTGAGCGTCCGGGTAAGCACCCTCGAGAGCGAACTGCAGTGCGACGGGTTCCCCTTCGCGCCGCAGGGCACGCGAAAAGTAGGGGTGCCAACCGAAGCCGGCGGGCATGGTGGAATCACCCAGGTTCGTCAGGCGCGCGCCCAGCAGCAGTTGGTTGTCGCGCACCTCGAAGGTCGCTTCCGCAGCAAAAGCCCAGGGCCAGTTGACGTGTTCGTGCTCAACGGATGAGAAGCTGCAACGCAGCGCGTTTCCGCTCTGCTGGATCACGGTCCAGGGGCGCTTTCGCGTATCGCCGTGAATGGCGTGTCCCATGGCGTTCTCAAGCTGGTAGGTGCGCCCGGCGAAAGTGAATGCGCCCTTCTCAATACGATTGGAGTAGGGGATCATCAGGAAGCTGGCACATGCCAGGTCGCAATCGGGGCTGCGGGCGTCGGGCATCAGCGGCAACCAGCCATCGTCGACGAGGGCGCTGAAGGCCAGGATGCCCGTGCCACGGTCGGGATCGACAACCAGACGCAGGGCGTCGTTCTGCAGTTCTACCGGCGGCACTGCGGTCATGGCTGATCCTCCGATGCCCGGGCCTATCCAGCGGCGTAGCGCCGCCCAGGCGGGTTGGCGATATTGCTGCACAAGTTGCTCTGGCCGCCGTGTCATCGTCAACCCCGGCGTCGAGCCGGCATCGTCATTGGAGGGAGTATCCATGGCATCTCGTCGTATGGCCGTGATCACCACGGAGTGGCGCTACCACTCCCATGCCTGGCACATGGCGGAGCGCTTTCTCGTCGGCTATCCGTCCAGGGGACGCTGGCACACGCCGGCACTGGAGGTCGTGTCGGCCTACGTGGATCAGTTTCCCGAGAAAGACCTGAGTCGACAGCGTGCCGCCGAATTTGGTTTTCCCATCTACGCGACCGTCGCCGAAGCTCTGCGATGTGGCGGCAACAAGCTCGCGGTGGATGCAGTGCTGCTCATCGGCGAGCACGGCGACTACCCGAAAAACGAATTCGCTCAGACCCAGTATCCGCGCTACGAACTGTTCAAGCAGGTCACCGATGTCTTCCGCAGCGACGGCCGTTCGGTGCCCGTCTTCAACGACAAACACCTGTCGTGGAAATGGGACTGGGCCCGGGAGATGTATGACCTGTCGCACGAACTGGATTTCGCCCTGGCTGCGGGATCCTCCCTTCCCGGCACCTGGCGCATGCCCTCGATCGAGATGCCCCCTGGGGCGCCGGTGGAGGAGATGATGAGTGTCGCCATTGGCGGCATGGACAGCTATGACTTCCACGCGCTGGAAGTCATCCAGTGCATGGCAGAACGCCGCGCCGGTGGTGAGACCGGCGTCGCCGCCGTGCAGGGCCTGCAGGGAGATGCCGTGTGGCAGGCGATGGATGCCGGAAGCTGGCGTGCGGGCGGCTGGGACGCGTCCCTCTTCGAGGCATGCCTGTCGCGCAGCCAGACTCTGGCGCAGCCGGAAACCTACAGCCACCGCTATCCGACGACGGCGCAGATGCGCGAGTGGGTGAAGGAACCAATCGCGTACCGGATCGAGTACACCGATGGCACCCGAGCGACCATGCTGTTGATGAACGGACTCGTTGGTGACTTCACCTTTGCGGCGCGGATCAAAGGGCAGGCTTCGCCCCTGTCGACCCTCTTCTACCTGCCATCGGTGCCAAACGTGATGTATTCTGCCGAGCTGATGGCCAAGGCGGAGGCCACCTTCATGACCGGAGTGTCTCCCTGTCCACTCGAGCGAACCCTGCTGACGACGGGTCTGGTGGAAGCCTGCGTGCAGTCCGTCGGCAAGGGGCAGCAACGGCTCGAGACACCTCATCTTGCTGTGACCTACGTGGTGTCGGCAGCGTCCACTTTCGCGCAGGATTGAGCAGACTCACCGTTACTTCGGACGGGCCATATCACATGCTCACCATCACCCGAGAGATTCTGGCCGACATCCCGTGCCTCGTCTGCCGCGATGACCGGTTCGATACGGCGAGGCTGCTGCTCCACTTCCACGGTTGGACGGGGGACAAAGGCGACGTCAGCACACCCGACCCAACGCTGATGCGTGCTGCATCCGCCGGGCTCACCGTTGTGGCGCCGGACTGTGTGGAGCACGGCGAGCGCCGCAGCGGCGCTTGGTTCCGCGCCACCTTCAACGGTTGGGCCTTCGTCTGGGACGTGATGGATCGCACGCGGCGAGAGGCGCCGGCTTTGCTGGATGCTGCCCTGCAACTGCCCGGCGTCGGCGCGGACACGCCGCAGGTGGCGGGCGTGTCCATGGGTGGCATCATCGCGCAGATGGTCTTTGCCGACGACAGCCGCTACGCTGCGCTCGTATCCGTTGTCGGCCGTTCGAGCTTCTACCAGGCCGACGCCTGGTGTCGCCAGGCCCAGGAGGGGACGTGGGCCGATACTTACTGCGCCGAACACGCCACCCAGTCACACCCCGAACGCTTCACCGATCGCCCCATCCTGTTCATCGACGGGGGTCAGGACACGGACTGTCCCGCCGCCACGGATGCCGAGACGGTTCGTCGCATCAATGCCGCCGGTGGTCGGGCCGAGCAGTTCGTCGATGACAGCGTCGGCCATGAGTTTTCACCGGCCATGCGTGAGCGCTACCTGCAGTGGGTGCTGGGCGAGGCCCGTCTGTGACGTCGATGGCCCGGCCCTTTCTGCTCGTCGTCACCGGACACCCGGCTTAGCAAGCAGCTGGCCATGCACACCTCCCGATTCGTGCTGCTCTGCGCTTTGCTCTGCACTCATCTGGCGCCGCCGATCGCCGCCGATGAACTGACCCTCGGCGCTGACGCTGACTGGATGCGATGGTCGCGACCGGGTGACGCGATGTCGATCACTCAGGGTCGGATGCAGCCAACCCTCATTCGCCGCGATATCGACGCCATCGCCGATGCCGCGGCCTTCGGCGGTGGAATCCTCGCTTCGGGCAGCAATGCCGCAAGCGCCAGCCGGTTGACCGGTCTGCAATTCTTCCGCGTGCTGACATCCAACGGCGAGGGACTGTTCAACACCTCCGGGACCATCATCCCAGGGACGGTGCGCTACGGCAAGAGCTTTCGCTACAGCTTCAACGAGGAAGAGGAAATCTCCATCGATTTCGGCCTGAATCCGTTGCGCTACATCCGCGTGCAGGCGGATCGTGAAACGTCAGGGGCGGCGCTCGCTGAGTTGTCCGTTCTCAGCGTCGGCGACAACATCGCCCTGGGCCTGGTGGAACGCGGGGGATCCGTCAGCATCCTCAACGAGATCGGCGGCGCCAAGGAGGGCTACGAGTCCTCGGGCAAGAGCCTGACGCTGGTCGACGGCGACATCAACTCGAACTGGACATACAAGGGCGCTTCTGCTCCGGGAGATACCGAGTTCCAGTTGGATCTGGGGGCCGTGTTCTGGTCTGACAGAGTGCGCATCCTCGGAGATCTGGCAGGTGTTGTGCCCAGCGCCATCGAACTGGCTCGCACGCGTGTGCTGGCGATCAACTTCCCCTGGTACCAGCTCTGGGGATCTGATGGAACGCTGGCTCCCGATGGCTCGTTGCGCTGGACCTCGCTCGGCGATCTGCCGGAGGATCCACGCAACTGGCGGGACATCGTGCACTTCGAGGAGCGCTTCGAGTTGCAGCGACTGCGACACCTGCGTCTGCGCTTCGGCAGTGAAAGTTGCTGTCTGTCGGGCACGACGGCTGAATTCCAGGTTTTTGGCGAGGGTCACCCGGCGGAGGTGCCCACAGCATCACCGTTGTACGATCTCGGCGGCGACAGGAACATCACCACTCTCAGCTGGCAGGCGGACACACCTGCGGGCACACGCCTGGAAATCCGCAGCCGCTCCGGTAACGAGTTGATCGAAGAGTTCGTCTACTACGACAAGAATGGCAAGCAAGTCACGCAGAGTCGATGGGAGCGGCTCATCCCCAGTTTCCGTGGCCGCATCGATACGCTCAATTCACCCGGCAGCGGCTGGAGCCCCTGGAGCCGTGCCTACAGCGAGTCGGGGCAGTTGCAGGTCACCTTTTCCACGGATGATCCGCAACAGGCGGCGAGCCTGGCGCACATGCGTCTCGAGTTCAGCGAGCCCCTGGCTGCCAGCACCCGGGGTGAGATCCATCCCGTTGAGATCGAACCGGCAACATCGACGCTGCTGACCTACTACATCCGTCCGCAGTTCGCCGTCGGCGATCGCGGCTTCGATCAGATTCTCCTGTCCTCTTCGGCGCCCTTCGTGTTCCGGGGTATGCGGCTGGACGGGATGCCGGAGCCCGTGACGGTGGATCCAACCGACACCGGCATTCGACTCAGCCTGGATCACACGGTGCAGCCAGGGTGGCCTGCTGGAGATCGACTTCGAGAGCACGGTGTACGTCAATCAGACCCGATTCGACGCCTTTCTGCTCAACAGCAGTCGGGTGGAACCCGTGCAGCAGCGAGTGGATGCCGGTGACGCCCCCGGCGACATCATCAGTGAAACCGTTGCTGTTGCCCTGCCGGCGCGGGTGCCCGTGTTGCACAATGTCATGTTGGGGCGTGCCGTGGTGACACCGAATGGAGATGGCGTCAACGACGAGGTCGTGCTGTCGATGGATGTTCTGCGGGTGCTTTCCCCCGGCAGTTGCGCGTCGTCGTGTACGATCTGGCGGGGCGCCTCGTGCGGGTCGTCGCCGACCGTCCCGCTACGGCCGGGCCTGTCTCGCTTGCCTGGGACGGGCGTGACGATCGCCGCCAGCTTGTGCCTCCGGGCCTGTACATGTTTCGCGCCACGATGGAGGGTGATGTCCGCACCGCCCACGAGTCACGTATGATCGGCGTCGTCTACTGAGAATCTGAGGTGTTTACGCCCGCAGTGCTTCGCTGGCGCCCAATACCGCCGATCACATCCCGGCAACATCGAAACCCTGCGATTTCCACACCTTCTTCGCCAACTTGCGCGCCGCCGCGGTCAGCTTGATACGGCCGCGGACGCTGCTGTGCGGTTGGCCTTTGCCTGTGCGGGCCGGATCTGGCGACCAATCGTCATCACGGTATTTGCGCCGCACGCTCCTGCTGCGGAAATCCGGCACTTCTACCGTGGCCGAATCGGCCAGCGCCGAGCGCCAGGCCTGGACGCCAACGATGCTCATGTCGACGCCGCGATAGACGTCCAGATAGGGTGGCTCGCCGGTGCGGATCGCTTCGGCGAAGTGGTAGCCCGTAAAGAAATCACCCCCACCGTGGCCGGCTTGTGTGGCGCGCTCGTGATGCACGGGAAAATCGGGGGTGTAGACGGTCTCCTTCGGCTCGCCGGTGCGTTTCTCCCAGGGCTCACGCCAGACGCGCAGACGCTGCTTGTCGCCATGGCGGCAGTTCTCCATCAGACCCTGGTTGCCGTGGATGCGAACATAGTTGCCGTGACCACGCAGAGATCCGTGCAGTGACTTCAGTACGGCACCATTGTCCATGCGGCAGATGATTGTTGCCGCCGTGTCGGAGCGTTTGGCTGTGCGGGTCTGCGTCGGGTCCTCCGTGTCATAGGGAATCACGAAGGCATTGACCTTTTCCGGACGTGTGTCGGTAATGAACATGACGGGCGCCACAGAGTGGGTGCAGTAGTAGGTCGATGGAATCCAGTTGCGCCAGTGATCGTAGCCACAACTGCGTCCGAGCTTCACTTCGGCTGGATCGGGGTGCACGTATTCGCCCTCGCCATAACGAAATTCTCCGACGTGCCCCTTCTGATAGAGCCGTCGCATCTCCTGGTTGTACGCCATGTACGGATAGTTCTCGGCGAACATGTACGTCAGACCGCTCTTTTCGACGGCCTCGACCAGGGCTACACCCTCGCCAAGCGTGTGGCAGGCGGCGGTCTCCGACATGACGTGTTTGCCTGCAGCCAGGGCTTTGATCGCAAAGGGGGCGTGCTGATGGAAGTAGTTGGCGAGAATGACGGCGTCCATGTCATGCGACAGGAACTCGTCGTAGTCGACGTACGTAGCCACACCAAGACGCTCGCCGGCCTGGTGCAGACGTTCCTGCCAGGTGTCGCACAGAGCCACCAGTTCGAGTCCCGTGGCGGCATCGCTGCCGCCCATGCTGAGGCCACGACCGACGCCGACAACGCCGACGCGTATGGCTGTTCTATTGCTGACAGTTTCGCTTGCCATCGGAGTCTCCCCGCGTAAATGCATTGCTTGCGTGGTCTGGGCCTTACCCGTGCAGGATCGGGTGCCCCTTGCCGTGGGACCAGATCGCGACGATGAGTCTGCCGCGTAACCAACTGTGCTGCCGTAGCGCGAGTCATGCACCCACGCCACAACTCGATCCGTTGCTGGAAGACAGCAGGCTGGACTGTGAGCCGCCTGCGGGCTTTCCTCATTTCATGAGCCCAATCTCCGCTTCCCACCGTACAATTGCCCTGCTGGCAGTCGTGGCGATATCCTCGCGCGGACTGTCCTTCTCCAGGGGAAATCTCAGCGACATCGGCGTTATCTGTTTCGCTTTTGCCCTCGCCGGATTGCCTCTGGTTCTGCTGCTCGGCGAAGGCTGGAATGGCTCCAGCGAAACCAAGGGTGGCTTCTCGACCTGGCAGGTCGCGCTGCCCTGCGTCTTCGTCTACGTCTTTGCCACCAACGCCGGACGCCATCTGCTCGTCTTTTCGCCCGATGACTGGCGTCCGACGCTGCGGTTGATCACCGGCAGTGCTCTGGTCCTGGCGCTCCCTGCCCTGTTGTTGGTCTTGCAGCGGGCGTGACAGACTTTCGGTGCACTGGCAGCTTGCTCTGGTGATGCCGCCGCTGGTGCCGGCACTGGTCATGTTCCTGTTGGTCCCTGTCGTGTCTGCTGAACCCAATATCGACGTTTTCGTGTTCGAGACTCAGGCGGCGCGCAGTCTGCTCTTTGGCCTGAATCCCTACGATGTCACCTTCTCCAATGTCTACGGCGGCAGCGACCTGTATCCCAATGGCATACCCGACAGCTACCCCTATCCACCCCTGTCGCTGCTGTTCGCCATCCTCGGTTTATGCCCTCGGGGATGTACGCTGGGCACTGATCGGCTGCCACATCGCGGCGGCGGTGATGCTGTATGCCACGGCCCGCCATCGGCAGGTGTCGGCAACGGAAGCCGTCGCCATGGCCGCCCTTTTTTTCTACATGCCCCACGCACCCTTTGTCAACGAGCAGGCCTGGACTGATCCGAGCGTTGCCCTTTCTCTGGGCCTGATGTCTTTCCTGCTCGCCCGTCGGCAGCCGCGCGCGGCACTGTGGGCGGCAGGCTTCGGACTGGCCCTCAAGCAGACAATGGTCGTGTTGGTGCCGTTGCTCTGGGGCTTGTGGCGGCGGGTCGCCGAACTGGCCGTCGGGGCGGCACAGGCAGTGGCAGCCGTCGTCGTCGCGCACCAGCTGCTCGCACAGCCAGACGCCGTTGCGGCGGGCGCCCTCCAGGTAGCGACTCTCCTGCGTTGTTTCCCACAGGCGCAGCAGGTCGAGCCCGTTCGATACCGCGCTCGAAGCCCTCCAGGTCGACCGTCGAGCACCAGCGGTTGGCCTCGCGGGCCAGGTCGAGGGCTGCGGCCGTCCCCGTCTGCCGCCGTACTCGGCGAGGTACGCGCCGATGCCGCCGCAGCCGTCGAAGGCCGCGTAATGATGGTGGGGATGGTTGCTGTAGTCGATGGTCTGCCAGCGTACGCCGTCGGGCACGCGCTCGGCGGTGCGGTCGATGAAGCGGTAGACGGAATGGGCGCCCTCTTCGACGGCGTTCATGGCGGACCTCCAGGACCGGGTGCACACTTGGGGCGGAGAGCGGACAGCCGTATAGAGGGATTATCGTGCGTCTGGCGCGCCCGATGCAAGCAGGAATAGACGTCGCCAAAGCCGGGGCCGCAGCACGGCGGATTGTGCAGACAGCTGCCCTGCACGTCATTTCCCCGACGTCACGCGAATGGGAGACGACGATGCCGAAACAAGATTCCGAAACTAATGGTTCCTGGCCCCCGGAACTGGGAGCCGACACGCCAAGGATCTGCGATGGCGTGAGCGACAAAGACGACAAGACGATGCGTCAGTTGAGGCAGGTTGGCGTCAACTACGCTCTGTCCGGCGGCGGTCCCATCCCCTGGGACGAAGCCGAACTCCGCGCCCGAATGGCTCAGTATGAGGCCAGCGGAATCACGTTATGCAATTTGATGATATCCGGCTTTCAGGATGTTGTCTTCGGTCTGCCCGGACGGGATGAACAGATCGACAAGGTAATCGAGTCGATTCGAGTCGCCGGACGCGTCGGCCTGCCGGTGATCGAGTACAACTTCTATGCCAATCGTCTCATGGAAGGCTACAAGTTTGAGAGTGGCAGAGGCGGTGCGGGCTACACAGCCTACGACTACGAACTGTGCAAAGATCTGCCGCCCCTGGAAGGCGTGGGTATTCATACACGGGCCGAGCAGATGGAGCGGGCCCGATACTTTCTTGAGGCAGTGATACCAGAAGCGCAGAAGGCCAATGTCCGCCTGGCTCTGCATCCGAATGACCCACCTGTGGCCGTCAGCCGGGGCTCCGAGCAGATCATGGATACCGTCGAACACTGGAAGGAATATCTCGATCTGTACAAGAGTCCCTACAACGGCATGACCTATGACTGCGGCGTGACCCGGGAGACCGGAGAAGATCCCGTCGAGGTCTGCCGCTATCTGGGAGAACGGGACTGCATCAATCACGTTCACTTCCGCAACGTCGTTGTGCGCAAGCCCTGCGTGGACTACACGGAAGTATTCGTCGACGAGGGCCAGGTCGATATGTTCTCCGTCATGAAGGAACTGGTGCGGCAGAAGTACTCGCGCGCGCTCTATCCCGAACACCCACGCGGTCTCGACATCGACGATGAGACGGCTGCCAGCGGCATGTATCCCGGTGGGGGTGCTCTCGTGGGGCGGATCTACAACATGGCCTACACCAAGGCGATGCTGCAGGCGGCGCTGTCATCCTGATTGCTGCAGAAGGGCGCTGAGCGATCCACTTCGTGGCCCTGGTTGGAACCGTCCGGCTTGCCTTGCTTGCCTGGCGGGAGCCGCAGCCAACGGACTTGTCTCGCCCGGGGCATGTATCGTGACGGTCCTGTTCACCAGGACGGCGAACTACACAAAAAAACGAGGATGGTTATGAACGTATCATGAAAGAAAGCGATTGTATCTGGTGGGACCTCGGGGATTGGACCTGCCACTGCAAAACAACTGGCCGCATTGGGCTCGAAAGTCATCGCCGTGAGCCGAAACCCGGAGAAGGCTGGCGATGTGCCGGAGGGTATCACCTTCGAAAAGTGCGACGTCCGGGATCGTGAAGGGTTGTCCAAACTGTTTCAACGGAACGCGCCCTTCGACATTCTGGTGAGCGCCGCTACGGGTGGCGACAGAGCCATCGGCCCCTTCCTGGACATGGATGGCTATCAGGTCTCCTTCGACAAGCTCTGGGGGTATGCCAATGTTGTTCGTTTCGGTACAGAGCATATGAGCGCAGACGGAACCATCGTGCTGGTGAGTGGAACGCCGGCGCGCAGACCCAAACCGGGTCAGGTTTCGCTGGCATCGGTTGGCGGTGCGATCGAAGTCTTCGCAAGACCGTGGCGACCGAGATTGCGCCGCGCAGGCTGAATGTCGTGTCCCCGGGTCCCATCGATACGCCGATGGTTGCACTCAAGGGCAAGGAGCGTGAAGCGCTGTATGCGAACAATACTGCCCCCCATGCGATTCCTCGAGCCGGTACCGCTGACGAGGTCGCTCAGGGCTCCTGCATGTCAAGCAGGCACTGCTACCAGAAAAAACAACAGGTTACAGAGGTGTAACCCAGATGGCTTGTCGCCGATGGCAGTTGCAGACTAAGCTACGCGAATCTCGACAGATTCAGCATGCATTGATGCCGGAGGGAGCGCGACCTCACACCCGACTTCATGGCGCCGGCCACCAGGGCATTCACGCCGGCGGAGTTTGCCATGCAGCGTGACGACTCATACACTCGGACCCACCATGACGACGTCTTCCCACTCATCCCACCGTTGCCCGCGACTGACCCTCTGGGTCGGGACAACCTATCTGTTGTTGTACCTGCTGGGACCGTGGGTTCACGAGCATACCCACATGGATATGGGCATGGAAAGCGAAGGAAGGGTTTATCACGCCCATTCCTTAGCAGGGGTCGATCAGGGCGTCGCCTCGTCCACGGAGCACGGCGAGGCAGATCATCCATCCACAGGACACTCGGTCGACGGCCGCGACGGGTCTACCGACGTCGTATTCCAACGGAGCCATTCGGCCAGGTTGCCTGATTCACTCCGCAACTTGCTGCCGCAGCTGCCAGCGTGCTTTGCCGTCATCGCCGACACCGATGATGCGCCGATCTGCAACAAGCCACATGCTGAGCCTTCCCAGGTGCCATGCACCTCAGGCCAGATCGCCCTGCACCAGGGCACGGACGTTTCGCCTCCTCGTACCTGAAGTCTCCGCACCACCCAATTCCACAACATTCGTGACGTGAAGTGCCCCGCGGGTCGAGCCCGTGGGTGCTTTCTTCCGTGGTCTCCATGTGACCTCCGCAGGAGCGTTGCCCGTGGCATATCCGTGTATCGTCGCCCTTCTGTACCTGGGTTTTTCAACCGGGGAACTGAAGGCGGCCGAAATGAACAACCTCACCCCGGAGCAGGCCGTCGCCCGAGCCCTGGGTAACCATCCAACGATCGCCATGGCCCGACAGCAGCTTGATGCAGCCCTTGGTGCGCGTCGAGCTGTCGGGCAGTTGCCCAATCCCAGTGTCACCTACGGCTTCGAGGCGCTCGAACGAGGCGGCGCCGAAGCTGGAGAGTGGGCCATCGAGGCGGAACTGCCGGTCGACTTCATGTGGCGACGTGGTCCACAAGTTCGACAAGCGCAGGCGCGATTGGCCGCCGTTGAAGCCAGGGTCCTGCAAGCCCGCCAGGAGCTTCGTCTGGAAGTTCTCTGGACCTACGTCGATGCATTCACCGCGGCAGGTCATGCGCGAGCCCTGACAACAGCTGGTGCTGCGCTGAATGAAGTGGCGCGCATCGGTCGCGCCCGTCTGCAGGAGGGTGATCTCAGTGACTATGACGTGCGCCGGCTGGAGCTCGAATCGTTGCGGGTCTCGCGCGTCGCGGAACGGTCGCGCCTGAATGAGTCAGTGGCGCGACGCCGGCTGGCTGTTCAGATGGGTGTTGATCCCGATTCGCTCGAGGGCCTCGAGCTTCACGCCGAATACCCGTACCCAACCATTGAGGAGACACCGGCCTCCCTGGTTGACAGAGCGCTGGCAGCGCGCGCAGAAATGCGCTCCGCCTCTGCCGACATCGATGTCGGCAGTGCAGGCATCGACCGGCTCAAGCGCGACCGTTGGCCCGAAATGCAAGTTGGTTTCGGCTACAAGGAGGAGGATGGGGGAGCTTCCGGACTCACGGGCATGGTGTCCCTCGACATGCCGCTGTTCGATCGAAAACAGGGGGAGCTGCAGGAAGCGCGCGCACTGCAGCGGCACGCCGCGCTGCAGGCCAACTGGACACGGACGAATGTCACCCTCGAAGTGCGATCCCTCCTTTATCGCCTTGGGATACTGTCTCAACAGGCTGAAGCACTACCCGCCGAGGGCGAACTCACCAGCATGCTGGATACCGCCAGACAGGCCTACGATGAGGGTGACAGCGACCTGATGACCTTGATCGATGCCGTCGAGTCAATAACGGGCGAAGCAGACCATCGGTGGACGCTCCTGCGAGACTATCAGAGAACCTATCACGAACTGGAACGAGCCATCGGCACGCCATTGTCCGAGGCCACACGGGGGACCGAGCCGGAATGACGACACAACTTCGACGACACACCGCCTGGTGCGCGCTGCTGGCTCTCGGCCTGGCGGCGTGCGGTCACGGGTCCGACCATGCGCATCCGGACGAGTCGCGTGCCGAGGACGAACAAGAGCACGCGCATCCCGCTGGCGCAACGAGTGTGACACTGTGGACTGACAACACCGAGCTGTTCATGGAATACCCCGACCTGGTCGTGGGCCAGGAAGCGCCCTTTCTCATCCACCTGACGGATCTGAGTGACTTTTCTGCGGTTACCCGTGGCGCCCTCGTCTGCAACTTCGAGTCGTCCGGCACGAGTTTCGAGGTGACCGCAGCCGGCCCGGCGCGCCCCGGGATTTACATCCCGACGGTTCGCTTCGAGCGACCAGGTGTCTACACGCTGGAGTTATTACTCGATGGACCGCAGGTACACGATCGCATCCACGTGCAGAAGGTCAAGGTGGTTGCGACCCATGACGATCTGGCACACAGCGATGAAGGGGAAGAAACCGGGGCGATTTCGTTTCTCAAGGAACAGCAGTGGCAGATTGATTTCGCCACCATGGCGGTCGCCGAACGGCCGTTGGTTGCCTCAGTCTCCGCCCTTGGTGAGATCCTGGCAGGCCCCCGGAATCACGCTGACGTACCGGCCCTCGTCCACGGCGTCATCGCCGCGGATCAGAATCGAAATCTGCCGCTGCCGGGTACCTGGGTCGAGGCAGGGGAGGTCCTCGCGGTCATCTCACCACCGACGGAGACCGGGTCCATGCTGATGAGCGTGCGCAACGAGTTCCTGCTGGCGCAGTCGGAATACGAGCGCGCCGGGCGACTCTACAAGAGTCAGGCGGCGCCCCAACGCCGACTGGACGAGGCGCGTCTGCGCTACGAGACCAGCAAGGCAACCTTTGATCGTGTCGCCAGAGATGTTGACTTCACCGCCAACGATGGTGCAGTGCACTACCACGTGACGTCACCGATCGCGGGGGGCGTAGTCGAGGCCCAGGTGCACCTGGGTCAGTCAGTATCGCCGGGCGATGTGCTGTTCAGCGTCACCGATCCCCGCCGTGTGTTGCTCGAGGCGCGGGTGCCTCTGTCGCACTATCGGAAAGTTGGTCGCGTTCTCGATGCGTCCTTTGTCGTGGAGGGTGACGATGCAAACTATCGCGTCAGCGACCTGGACGGTCGTGTCGTGTCCATCGGCAGCACTATCGACCCCGTGTCGCGCACGCTGCCGGTGCTCTTCGAAATCGCCAATCCGGATCTGCGGCTGAAGATTCATCAGTTCGTGGAGGTGGCCCTGCACACGGGTGACACCATCGTGGGGCTGGCTGTCCCGGTGACAGCCCTCCTCGACGAGGGCGGACAATCCGTCGTCTACGTGCAGGCCGAGGGCGAATCCTTCGTTCGACGGACAGTGAAAACCGGGATCCGTGACAGCGGTTTCGTGCAGGTGCTGGACGGGCTCGCCATGGGCGAGCATGTCGTGACGGTTGGGGGATACCAGGTCCGTCTGGCCTCCCTGGGTACGCCGACCGCCGGCCACGGCCACGCTCACTAAAGGGAACGATAGTAATGCTGAATCGTTTGACTGAAATCTCACTGTCCCATCGAGTCATCGTAGTGATCGGAAGTCTGTTGTTCCTGGTCAGCGGGATGATGGTCGCTTCGCGCCTGCCCGTAGACGTCTTCCCTGATCTGACGGCGCCGACAGTCACTGTCATCACCGAGGCTCACGGCATGGCTACCCAGGAGGTGGAGCAACTGGTCACCTTTCCTGTCGAGACTGCCGTGAACGGCGCGACCGGCGTGCGCCGGGTGCGCTCCTCGACGGCGACGGGGATCTCCATCGTCTGGGTCGAGTTCGATTGGGGCATGGATATTTTCTCTGCCCGACAGATCGTGGCAGAGAAACTGCAGGCTGTACAAGCGGCACTGCCCGACGATGTCGACCCGCCTCTGTTGGCGCCGATCAGCTCGATCATGGGCGAAATCATGGTGATCAGCGTGTACAGCACTGACGATGGTGGAACTGATCCAATGGCCCTGAGGTCCCTGGCCGATTGGACCCTTCGTCGTCGATTGCTCGCGGTACCCGGCGTGTCGCAGGTGGTTCCCATCGGCGGTGAAGTACGCCAGTATCAGGTGCTGGTGTCACCGGCCAAGCTGACGGCGTATCAGGTGAGCCTGCACGAAGTCATGGTGGCGGCAGGTCAGAGCAACGCCAATTTCTCGGGGGGACGCTTCACCGAAGCTGGACAGGAGTACCTGATCCGTGGCACCGGGCGCATTCGCGATGCCGCGGACATCGGCAAGGCAGTCGTCGTCACGCGGGGCGGCACGCCTGTCCGGATTCAAGACGTAGCAAAAGTAGACGTCGGCGCGGCGATCAAGTTCGGAGACGGTTCAGCAGAGGCGAAGCCGGCTGTCGTCGTCATCGTACAGAAACAACCCAACGCCAATACGCTGGATCTCACTCTGGCAGTAGAAGCGACGGTGCAGGATATTCGGCGGGGGCTGCCCGCCGACGTGGTCATCGATACGCATGTATTCCGGCAGGCAGATTTCATCCAGGTGGCGATCGACAACGTCGTCGAAGCGCTGGCTCACGGGGCGATTCTCGTCATCGTCGTCCTCTTTCTGTTCCTGTGGAACTTTCGCGCTACGCTCATCTCAGCCCTTGCCATTCCACTGTCGCTAGTGGCGGCGGTGTTCGTATTCTGGCTGCTCGACATCACGATCAACACCATGACCCTCGGTGGTCTGGCGATTGCCATCGGAGCCCTCGTCGACGATGCGATCATCTACGTGGAAAACATGTTCCGGCGCCTCAAACAGGAGCGTGGCCGCCCCGTGGGCGAGCGTCGGCACCCCGATCGTGTGATTTTCGATGCGGCAGCCGAAATCAGAGGACCGATGATCAATGCCACGCTGATCATCGTCATCGTTTTCGTACCGCTACTGTGGCTCAGTGGCGTGGAGGGACGCCTCCTGAAGCCGATGGGGACAGCCTACATCGCCTCGATTCTTGCTTCGTTGCTGGTGGCGCTGATCGTGACACCGGCGCTCAGCGCCTTCCTGCTGCCAAGGGCGAAGGTGCTGGAGCAGGAGGGAGACAGTTGGCTCGTGACTCGCTTCAAGGCCGTCTACGAGTCCACCCTGGCAGTGGTACTGCGCATCCCCGGTCTCGTGCTGTTGTTGTCTGTCGCAGCTCTGGCGGCAAGTCTGGCGATCCTGCCGTCCCTCGGCCGCTCCTTCCTGCCCGAGTTCAACGAAGGGGCTCTTGTCATCAGCGTCGTTACACCCCCCGGGACATCTTTGGAGGAGTCGGGCAAGATCGGCCAACAGGCGGAGCGCATCCTGCTGTCGCTGCCCGAAGTTCAGACTACGGCACGCCGCCCAGGTAGCGCGGAACTCGACGAGCATGCGCAGGGAGTGGAAGCCTCTGAAATCGATGCACGGTTCGAACTCGGCGACAGGGACAAGGAAGCATTTCTGCAGGAGGTGCGGGCGTCATTGTCCGTCCTTCCAGGGACCAATATCACGATCGGACAGCCGATCGGGCACCGTATCGATCACATGCTGTCCGGCACGCGGGCCAACATTGCCGTGAAGATCTTCGGACCGGATCTGCAGCAGTTGCGGGGGTTGGCTGAGGCAGTGCGCACGCAGATGGAGGGCATTCCTGGCGTCGTCGACCTGGCGGTTGATCCGCAGGTTGAGGTGCCCCAGGTACGCATCACACCGCGCCGCGATGCGATGGCCCTCTATGGCGTAACGGTCCGGGATCTGGCGGAGTTCACCGATGTCGCCTTCACCGGGGAAGTGGTGAGTCAGGTGCTCGAACAAGGCCAGAGCTACGACATGGTGGTTCGCTTCGATGAAGCATCCCGCGGCAGCCTTGAGCGCATCAGGCAGGGCCTGCTCGACACACCTGCCGGGCCGAAGGTGCCCCTGAGCCAACTGGCCGATGTGGACTACGACCGAGGTCCGAATCGCGTCAGTCGAGAAAACGGGCAACGAAAGATCGTCGTCCAGGCCAATGTCGCCGGCAACGACCTGCGCAGTGTCGTCAACGAGATCGAGTCGCGTCTGCAGTCAGATGTGTCCTTTCCCGAGGGCTACTATGTCGAGTTTGGTGGCCAGTTCGAGAGTGAGCAGGCCGCAACGCGTCACTTGACGATTTTCACACTGATCGCCATCGCAGCGATTTTCCTCATTCTCTATATGGAGTTCGGATCCTTCCGGTTGGCTCTGTTCACCATGGCAAATCTGCCACTGGCGCTGATCGGCGGAATCTGGTCGGTGTACTTCACCAGCGGCGTCGTCAGCGTCGCCTCGCTGGTGGGCTTCATCACGCTCTTCGGTATCGCCACCCGCAACGGTGTCCTGTTGATCTCGCATTGCCGCAATCTGGCTTGCGATGGCGCGCCGCTGCGTCAGGCCATCGTGCAGGGCTCGCTGGAGCGTCTGAGTCCCATCATGATGACGGCTCTGACGGCGGCTCTGGCCCTCGTGCCGCTGGCACTCGGTGGAGGCGCGCCGGGCAAGGAGATTCAGACACCGATGGCGATCGTCATCCTCGGTGGCCTGTTCAGTTCTACAGCGCTGAACATGATCGTCCTGCCGGGCCTCCTGTCCCGCTTCGGTGCGGGGGCGATGGCCAGCGCCGTCGCGAGGGCCAAGATGAGTCAAGAAAACGCTTGACCCAAACAGAAAAGGGTCCCCCGAGCGCGAAGCCGGGGGACCCTTTTCGTATAACGGTGGGCGTTACTGGAATTGAACCATTCTCCGACCTCCCTGCACGTCACAGCAAGTATCCGGAGAGGAGTGTCAGATTCTGCCGCCCTTGGTCGCGGCGTTCTCCACGGCGATCAAACGTTCATCACGCGTGCCGGCTTCAGTCGGTTTGCCAGTCGGGGGCTGTCCATGTGTCCGCAGTTGGGCTGATCTGAATAGTCAAGCATACCGGGCAAAATGAAAAGTAGAATAGGCACTGCGGCCAGTCTGGCAGACGCTTGTGGATGCCAGCTGCTGCTGGCAGGCAGTTCGTCGTCTGGACCTGATGGCGCAGGAGGAGGAGTTCGCCGGCGCAGACGCCAGTGCGCGGCCAGCAGGGGTCTCAGGGAAGGAGGGTCTTCTCG
>JAQCJA010000504.1 GCA_027593305.1 bacterium | reverse complement strand
GCCGTCCTTTGTCGTTTATTCCCACAGCGCCCTGCAATCCGGCGACAAGTGTAATATGTCCGGCCGGCTGCGAACAACGCCCAGCAAGGATGGCGACCCGATGAAGATCACCGATCTGCGCTACCACCAGCCCGCCGGGCTGCTGCGGATCCTCACGGATGCAGACGTGGAAGGCTGGTGCTTCGGTGTCGGCGTGGACACGTCGCACGCGATCGATGCCGCCTTCCGCGAGGTCCTGATTGGCGCCGACCCACTCGACCACGAGCGCCTGTGGCACGAAGGCATGCGCCTCGACCGCTACAAGTATCTGGCCCATGGTGTACGGGGCCTCGTCGACGTCGCTCTCTGGGATCTGTGTGGCAAGGCAGCTGACCTGCCTGTGTACCGGCTCATCGGTGGCTACCGCAACCGCCTGCCCTGCTACATGTCCGGTCACCATCACGACACAGTGGAGGCCTATGTCGAGGAGGCCCTGCGGGCGCAGACGCAGGGCTTTGCCGGCTACAAGGACCACTGCCATCTGGGCGTCGATGGCATGTCCCGGGTCGCCCGTGCCTGCCGCGCTGCCGTCGGGGACAACTTCCATCTCATGCATGACGCTGTCGCCCAGTACATCCTCATTGACGCACTGCGTGTGGGTCGGGCCCTGGATGAGGCGAAGTACTACTGGTTCGAAGAGCCGCTGAAAGACTGTGACACCTTGGGACTCAGGCAATTGTGCGACGCTCTCGATCTGCCCATTGCCGCCACGGAGTACCTGCCCGGGACGATCCATGCGACGGCACAGGTACTGGCCCAGGGTGCCGCCGACATTGTCCGCGCCAGCGTGCCCTGGCGCGGAGGTATTACCGACATGCTGAAGATCGCTCGACTGGCCGAGAGTTTCGACGTCGCCTGTGAGATCACCTCTGTGGATACAAGCTTCGGCTTCGTTCATGCCCACGTCATCGGCGCCCTGCGCAACTGCACTTTTTTCGAGGGCTGGAAGCCGGGCTCGTTGGGCGGTGAACCATATGTGAAGAATCCGATCCACATCATCGATGGCCATATCGACGTGCCCCAGGGACCGGGCCTCGGCCTGGAGCTGGACTGGGCGGCGATCGAAGGAGGTGCGGCGTGAACATTCGCCAGATCGTCATCTACATCGTCGAAGGTCCACCGGCACGCCGCCAGGTCGGACACGGCCATGGCGGCTCCATCGACAGGATCCCCCCTGGACTTTCGGGCCGCTTCACGCACACCTCCGGTTATGGCGGCACTGCGGAACTGACGGCGCCCGTGTACGTTGCCGATGAGGAGGCGCCGACATACGCGGCGACCCTGCGGCTGATCACCGACGGGGATCTGGATGCCTGGGCCTCCTTCGGCAGCGGCTTCAGTGCCGAGGAACTGCTCTGGAAAGGGCGCGAATTTGCCGCCGTCATCGCGCCCTTGCTCGTCGGTATCGACGCCTTCGACCGCGAGTATGTGTGGCAACGACTGTGGTACGCCCAGCGCTTCTTCTACACGGGGCGGCAGGTTCTGGACATGGTGGACCGCATGCTGTGGGATCTGGCCAGCCGCTGGGCGAAACTGCCGATTTACAAGCTTCTCGGCGCGGCGCGCGAGCGGGTGCCCGCGTATCGCAATATCGGCGGCGCCACGATCGAGGCCCTCGTCGACGACGCCCGGCGCTCAAAGGCGGAAGGCTTCGTCGGGTGCAAGGACCATTCCTACCGCGGCGTTGAGGGAAACATCGAACTGGCCCGGGCCCTGCGCGCCGCCGTGGGTGACGACTACGTGCTGCTGCACGATCCGGTGGAGTCGTACACCTATCCGGAGGCCGTGCAGATCGGCCGCGAGTTGGAGCGGCTCCAGTACACGTGGATCGAGGAACCCCTGCAGGACTACGACATCATGGGGCTGCGCAAGCTGTGCGCCAGTCTCGACCTGCCCGTTTTGGCCCTGGAGTGGATCGGCGCCATCGGTGGCCAGCCCTTCAACACCGCCCCGTATCTGGCGCTGCAGGCTGCGGACATCGTGCGCCAGCGGGGCATCGGCATCACCGGGCAGATCAAGCAGGCCCAGTTGGCCGAGTCTTTCGGTGCTCAGGTGCACGGCGGCGATCCACATGCCATTCTCGCCGTCGTCAACGATCCGCTCTACGAGACGGTCCGGGGCCTGGCGCCACGCCCCGCCGACGAGGAGCTGGACTGCCTCGGTCGCCTGGTCGTGGAGGATGGCTGGATGTCGATTGCCTGGCGGCCGGAACGACCGGCGGAGCCGGACTGGGATCACATGGAACGCCAGGCCGTATCGGTGCTCCATTGGCCGGAGATATGACATGAATCTGTGGATGGACATCCTTCGTGATCTGCCGCACGTCATGGCCAACCACGAGCTGCTCTTCGACGCCTGGCAGGAGGGCGGCGTTGATGGCATCGTCATCGGCCCCATGGAGTTTGTCAGCGCCGATCCGCCGCCGAGTGACAGGTTCATCACGGGCAACCTGATCCCCGGGACGCAGATGATCGACAGGAATTTCTCGCTGACAGCCGCCTTCGATCCGAACCCCGCCGTCTACCAGCGGCTTGCAGTCGAGCCACCCGCCGACCCCGCTGATTCGATGCCGAATGAGCGGGCGTTGCTGCACAAGACCCTGCAGGCAGCCAGCGACCGCGGCCTGCACATCATGGTGATGTACGCCGGTGCCGGCGCCGGTCCCGGTGGCGACGGCCATCATCTGCGGGATCCGCGCAGCATGAACGCCCATCTGGCGCGCATGATCGACACCCTCGAGCAGTTTCCCATGGCGGCAGGGGCCATCATGGACGGGCCGGAATGGGGCTACGAAATCGCC
Source organism: bacterium (assembly GCA_027593305.1). Taxonomy (GTDB): domain Bacteria; phylum Latescibacterota; class UBA2968; order UBA8231; family UBA8231; genus UBA8231. Next base: position 1,031 of record JAQCJA010000504.1, on the reverse strand, counting down.
CCGCACCACATGGATCACCGCTCCTTCATCTTCCACAATCTGCCCGACAACGTCGCGCCCCTGTGTGCGGACCTGGGGTACGACTACAAGGCCCTCGTCGCCGCCAAGGACCGCTTGTACAGGCGGCTGCACAATCTGGATCCGCGGCAGATACGCCTGCACGGTGGCGGCGGACTGCTCGGCGCGGTGCAGATCTTTGGCAGCGACCCCGACCTGATCGCCTGGATGCAGTTCCGCATCGATTCGGTGACGGGATTCTTCCGCCGCTTCCGTGAAGGCCTGACCGCGGAGATGCGTCGGCCCGTGAAGCTCGGCGTCGGCCCGCGGTCGGCGGCTTTTGCGCCGCTGTGCGGCTATGATCTGGCCCAGATGGGTGATTTCATCGACGTCCTGTTACCGAAACACTACTTCTGGCACCGCGGGTTTGACGGCTTTGTCGGCACCGTGTTTCGCTGGGTCGAGACCCTGTGTGCGTGGAATCCTAAACTGACCGACGCCGAGGCTCTTACCGTCGTCGAAGCGATGTTCGGCATCACACTGCCCGGCGTTGAGCAACTGAGTGACTTCGAGAGCGCCCTGAGTCCGGAGTTCTACGAGCAGGTGGCGGCACTGGAAACGCGCCGGGCGCTGGCCGTCGTCGATGACCCGAATCGTATCGTCCCCTGGTTGGACACGGGACGTTTCCCGCACGATGGCGACCCCATGTCGGCCGCCGATCTACGCCGCCTGCTGCAGGCAGCCGGCGACGCCGGGCTCCGGCGTTTCCTCTATCACCATCAGGGCTGTCTCAGCGAAGGCGAATGGGTCGTGATCAGCGAACAATGTGGGCAGCCCTGGCGGGCGCTGCAGAGCGCCTACCGACCGACGGACAAGCTGAGCCTCTAGCTCAGCGCCGCCAGCAACCGGTCCACATCTTCCTGATTGTTGTACACCGATGGCGCCAGGCGCATCTTGTTGCCGAAGCGCATGGCCACGTGTACACCGGCTGCACGGGTGCGCGCCATGGTATCGGCCGGATCAGCCGCGACGAA
>JAQCJA010000503.1 GCA_027593305.1 bacterium | reverse complement strand
TGACCCTATGCGTCCCTACGCGTGAATAATCCGGGCTAGGGACATCCTTGTCCCTATGTTTACCCCTGGTCTGCCACCACCTCAGGAAGTAGGCAACAGAAACAGGATTCTGCCCGGCGGGCTCTGCGGGCATGAAGATTGCACCCTGTGGGATCAAATCGTTTGCTACCGATCCCCTGTCCGGTGCTGCCGTGAACCTGAGTTCGAAGATCAGTCTGTGGGTGTCCGCCGCCGTTCTCGTGATTCTCGGGGTTGGCAACTGGGTGATCTGGGACCAGTTGGGCACGCCTGAACTGCAACGGACCCACGTACTGCTCGATGTGTGGACGATGGTGGGACTCGTGTTCACCATCTATCTCGTCGTCCACCGGTTGACCCGGCCCCTGACAGAGTTGACCCGGCTGGCGACTCAGCTGGGTGCCGGCCAGCTGCAGCGGCGCGTCAACAGTGACGGCCGTGATGAGATTGGCCAGTTGGCCCGGGCCCTGGACGGCATGTCCCGATCATTGGGCGCCGCCCGGCAGGACCTTGAGCGTGAGGTGGCCATGCGCACGGACGAACTGAAGACGTCCCAGGCGCAGTTGTTGCAGGCGGCACGGATGGCGGCTGTGGGCGAGTTGGCGGCGGGTGTCGCCCACGAGATCAACAACCCAGCCGGGATCATTCTGCTGCGCACGGCAGAACTGTCGCAGAACCTGGCCCCGACGGAAACGGAGGCGCGGGAGGATCTGCACGTCATCCAGCGGCAGGTCGACAAGATCCGGCACATTGTCACCGCTCTGCTGACCTTCTCCCGTCGGGCCGAGTCAGCGGGAGAGATGACGGTTCTGGATGTGAATCAGGTCGTGCTGCGAACGGCACAGCTGATGGACGGGTTTCTCCGCAGCCGTCACGTCGAGGTGGAACTTGCATTGGCACCGGACCTGCCCAGGGTGCGTGCCGAAGGAGCCCGTATCGAGCAGGTATTGCTGAATCTTGTGAACAACGCCGTGGATGCCATGCCCACTGGTGGCCGCATCACCTTCGGGTCGGCGTACGTAAACAACCGCGTCACCGTTTTTGTCGCCGATACGGGGATCGGCATGGACGAGGCGCGGATCGACCGCGTGTTCGACCCGTTCTACACGACCAAAAACCCCGGTGAGGGTACGGGTCTGGGCTTGACCATCAGCTTTGCCATCATCGAACAGCATGGCGGCGCCATCGAGGCGTCGAGCGTTCCTGGAGAGGGATCGCGCTTTACCTTGCAGTTGCCGGCCGCCCCTGAGGGCGGCCTTCCTCCGGAGGCACCCGATGTCGAGTGACCGAGTTCTCGTTATCGACGACGAAGTCGATCTTGCTGCCAGCTGCCAGAGGCTGCTGCAGAGCAAGGGCTACGGGGGGCTACGAGGTCCGTGTCGCGGCTTCCGCAGAGGAGGGACTGCAGAAGATCGCCGAGGAAGAGTACCAGCTTGTGCTGACGGATCTGAAGATGCCCGGCATGGGCGGCATGGAGTTGCTCCGGGTCCTGCGCACTGATTACCCCGAGGTGCTCGTCATCATGATGACGGCGTACAGTACGGTGGAGGACGCCGTCGAGGCCATGAGCCTTGGCGCGGCCAATTTCGTGCCCAAGCCATTCACCCCCGATCACTTGCTGATCGTCATCGAGAGAGCTCTGGAAGAGCGCTCGTTGCGGCGCGAAAACCGCAACCTCCGGGAGCAGCTCAGCCGTCAGTACAGCTTCGATAACATCATTGGCAAGAGCGCCGGCATGGTGCAGGTCTTCGAATCGATCCGCAAGATCGCCGATACCGACATTTCGGTGCTTATCTCCGGTGCTTCCGGCACGGGTAAGGAGTTGATCGCCCAGAGCATCCACGCGCACAGTCGGCGCGCCGGCCACCCTTTCGTGCCGATCAACTGTGGCGCCCTGCCGGAGAACCTCGTGGAGAGCGAGATCTTCGGTTATGAGAAGGGTGCCTTCACGGGCGCCGCCAAACCCAAACCGGGCCTGCTGGAAGAGGCCAATGGTGGCACCTTCTTCATGGATGAGGTGGGCGAGTTGCCGCAGGCCCTGCAGGTCAAGTTCCTGCGCGTGCTCGAAGACGGCCGTTTCCGTCGCCTCGGCAGCAACCAGGAGCAGGAAGTCGATGTCCGCCTGGTCTGTGCCACCAACCGCGATCTGGAACAGCATGTAGCGGAAGGCGAGTTCCGCGAAGATCTGTTCTACCGCATCAACACCTTCCCCATCCATCTGCCGCCATTGCGTGAACGGCGCGACGACATCCCCCTGCTTTCCGAGCACTACCTGCATCGCTTCGCCGAGAAGAACGGCAAAGAGGTGACTACCATCAGCCCCGAGGCGATGCACATGCTGATGGCCCACGAATGGCGCGGCAACGTGCGCGAACTGCAGAACGTGATCGAGCGCGCCCTGGTCCTGGCCAGTGGCGACACCATCCTGCCGCAGGACCTGCCGCACGCCGTGTCGACCCCCGATGTCAGCCATGCCGACGACCATCCCGGATTCTACCTGCATCTGCCCTTCAAAGAGGCCAAGGAACGCCTTGTGGAGGACTTCGAGAGGCGCTACATCGCCGACGTGCTGAAGCGCTTCAAGGGCAACATCTCGCGCTCTGCCGAGCAAGTGGGCATCGACCGCCGGTCCCTGCACCGATTGTTGGCAAAATATCATCTCGACGCCGTCCAGTTGGCGAACGAAGACTGACGCCCCCCCACGTTCCACTGCCCGGCAGCACTCGCGGATGATCGCTTGGCTGTCGTCTTGCCCGATCCTGTCACCGGGGGCATCTTGTCCGCTCGCCTGGACATGCCTCGATCCCTGGATAACTCGATCCCTGGATAACACATGCACCCTGCCGCTAGACGTTGCACCATTGCCGTCGCCCTTGCTGTGGCCAGCACCCTTCTGCTGGTTGGCCCCGCCACCGCTGCAAACCCCCTCGTACACCTGAGCCGGACGCCGGACGGTGACCTGCAGCCGGAGGCCATCGTTGATGCATCAGGCACGCTGCATCTGGTCTCCTTCGCCGGCGACCCGGCAGCAGGGGATCTCTTCTATCGACAGGCGCACCTGGCGGATGGGGACACCGTATCGTGGACGCCAGCGATCCGGGTCAACTCACAGCCGGCGTCGGTGATTGCCATGGGCACGGTCCGCGGCGGGCATCTGGCGGTAGGCGGCGGACGTGTGCATGTCGCCTGGATGTCGGCCGATCGCCAGGCACCGGGCATGATGTATACACGTTCCTGCGGGGCCAACTGCTTCGAGCCGCAGCGCAACGTTACGCAGCAGGAAACGGGCCTCGATGGTGGTGGTTCGCTGGCTGCGGATGATGCCGGTGGCGTCTACGTCGCCTGGCATGCCGGCCATGACGGTGAGACAACGCGCCGCCTCTTCGTCGCCGCCTCACACGACTCGGGTCGTTCCTTCGCCGCTGAAGAGCGGGGCAACCCGCTGGAAGCCGGCGCCTGTGGCTGTTGCGGCATGCGTGCCGGTGCCAACGCCGACGGTGCCCTGTGGATCCTCTATCGTGCCGCCACCGAATCGGTCCATCGTGACATGCAGTTGCTGACGTCCGTCGACGGGGGCGCAAGTTTCACCCAGAAAACGGTGGGCCCCTGGGAACTGGCGGCCTGCCCCATGAGCACCGCCGCCATCACGCCAACGGGTGACGGTGCCGTACTGGCCTGGGAGACAGCGGGACAGATTCACTGGCAGACCACGGGCGGCAGCGTACATGTCGTTGCCGGTGAAGGTGGGCAGCGCAAGCATCCTGCCATTGCCGTAGACGGCATGGGCCGCATGATCATCGTGTGGGCGGAGGGCACGGGCTGGAACCGAGGTGGCGACCTGGTCTGGCAGGTGCTCGATGCCGAC
>JAQCJA010000013.1 GCA_027593305.1 bacterium | reverse complement strand
GCCGTCCTAGTCCACGCCCAACTCGGCGACCCACGCCCGAACCTGCTTCAGCACTTCGGCGGGCACCTCAGCGGAATCGGCTGACTGCAGGACTTCCTGCCAGTGGCCACGAGCCTCTTCGGTTTTGTCTTCGCTGCGGGCGATGAAGCCGAGTTGCGCCAGGCCATGCCAGTACCAGGGTGTTTCCGGGTACGTATTGAGCATCTCCTCGTACGTCATACGCGCCGCCGTAAGGTGCCCCTGTCGCTGGTAGAGCTGCGCGGCGAGGTACTGCTTTTTTGCCAGACGCGCGCGCAGTTGCGCGATGCGCTCCCGTGCGGTGACCACCAGCGAACTGCCGGGATTGTCCTCGATGAACTGCCGGAAGGCGGTCAGTGCTTCGTAGGTCTCGCGCTGGTCGAGTTCGGCGCGATGACTCTGCTCGGCGTATGATTCGCCAATCTTGTACTGCGCATCGTCACGCCATTGGCTGGAAGGATAGGTATCGACCAGGCGCTCGTACTCAAAGGCGGCGTTGACATACTCCTTCATGCCGAAGTATGACTCAGCCAGGTAGTATTGCGCCTCAGCGACCCGGGCGTGCCCGGGAAAGTTGCTGACAATCCGCTGATAACTCTCTACAGCCTGGAGGTAACGACGGTGCTGGAAGTCCTTCTGACCTTCTTCAAAATAGAAGTCGGCGCCACGCAGCTCGGGCGGACCTTTGCTGGCGCAACCAGCGACGAGAAGGAGAACGGCCAAGGGAAGTGAGTGCCTGAGATTCATCATCGATTCGAGAAGAAGAGGTAGACGAGGCTGCCGAGGACGGCCGAAATAATCACGGGCTCGACGTACTTGCCCCAGGTGCGTTGCTCCAGGTCCGTTTTGGCGAACCCGAAACGCGAGTGCTGCAGGGCATCAAGCTGGCCCTTGGGAATCCTGTCCTGCTGTTCCGCATGCCCGTCACCGGACCATACCAATTCACCCGCCTGGCGCAGTTCGAGGCGGACGACGACCCGGCAGCGACGTGTTACAGACCCCCCCATGAGCCCGGTCTGGCCGTTGATGCCGAGGTCGACGACCCGCCACGACAACTGCGTATCGGCAGCGGGGTCGATGGCGACCTCAAGCCCTCGCGATACCAGGTCCTCCACAAGCATGTGCTCGAAGAGCCAGTTGGCCGCATGGGTGGAACCGGCGGCGACGGCGATCAGGCCAGGGGCTGAACCGTCGCCATGCTCCGGCAGTGTCAGATCCGTCAGCGCATTGCGCAGAGCCTGCTGGGCGGTCTGCGTGACAAGATCCAGATTGCTGGGTTCGAGAGCTGCCGCAGATCCGACGGCAAGAAGACCTGCCAGACAGAAGCAGACAAGGGCGGATCTCATGAACCCTCCAGATAGCGCAGCTCTTTCAGGGCCGTCGCGGCATACTCGCTGTCGCTGTGCTCACTGAGCAGTCGGCGGAAAGCGGCAACGGCCTGGTCCTTTTCTCCCAGGGCCAGATACGAGCGGGCGATCATCAGCTGCGCGTCATCATCTTTTTCGGTTGTCTCGAAAGACAGGACACGGGTGAACGCGGCCAACGCCTGCCGGAAGCGACCCAGGGCATAGTATGATTCACCGATCCAGTACTGGGCATTGTCGGCCAGGGCGTGTGTCGGGGCGCGTTCCACGATCTGGGCAAAGGCAGCCAGAGCCGCCTCGTACTCCTGCTTCTGGTGTTGCGCATAAGCGGCGGCATAGGCGGCAGCCACATCGAATCCGGTCCCAGCCGGCGCGCCATGGCCGGCTGGCAGACGACCCAGACTGTCGATCCGTTCCCCTGTAGCGGCAACGCGGGCCTGCATCATGGCCACATTCTCTTCCATGCGGCGCAGCCGTTCGGCCAGGGCCTTTTCGCGATCGTAGGCAGCATCGAGGGAGCGCTCCAGAGCCGTCACGTGGTCGCGCAGGTCGGCATCCGACGCGTCGAGGCGGGCGACAAGTTCGTCAGAGCCGGCGGCACAGCCGAACTGGCTCAGGGCCATGGCCAGAACCATGAACAGAACCACAGGCAGGACCATGGCAGAAAATGTTGCTCGCAGGAGTGTCATTGGTAGGCAGGGCAAGTCTGTAAAGATGCGCCGCAAGACGTTGTTGGTCCAGAGTGCCGGGGTCACAGGGCCGACGACGGTTACTTGCTCTGGGCGCGAAAAACGAGATCCGTCGGCGGATTGTCGATGTAATCCTCGCATCTGTCGGCATACAATGCCGACGGCCCGTCGGTTGCGTCGACGCCGACGGCCTGCTCGAACAGACGCCTGGCTTCGGCAAACTCAAAGCGGTCGTAGAGCTCCAACCCGCGATTGTACAGCCCGACCACGTCCTGCTTCTGCTGGTTCAACTCGCCCTTGCGTTCGAGGACTTCGTATGCCGTCACGGGCGCTTCCTTGCCAACCACCTGAATGATATCAAGGCGGCGCGTCTCGACCAGATCCTTCACGGCCGCATAGATCGCCTCGTTCACCATGATCGCCGTGCCGTAGATCTTCTGGCCGCTTTCGAAGCGGGCCGCCAGGTTCACCGTGTCGCCCATCATCGTGTAATCGGTGCGGGACCTGGAACCCATATTGCCCACCACCATCGGGCCGGCGGTGAGGCCCATACGCACGTGGGCGAAGGGGCGTCCCTGGCTCTCCCAGCGTCGCCGCAGCAGCTGCAGCGGGACCGGAAGGGAATTGTCCTTTTCCCAGCGCTCCCGCATCTCGGCCAGACGTCGCTGCTGATCCACGCAGGCCAGGCAGCCGCGTACGGCGTGGTCATCGTAGTAAACGGGCGCGCCGTAGAAGGCCAGCACTGCGTCCCCTTCGAACTTGTCGATGGTGCCGCCATACTTCTCGACAATGGCGCACATCTCCGTCAAGTACTCGTTGATGAAGTTCACCAGTTCCACGGGTGTCAGGCACTCGGAGATCGTCGAGAAGCTGGCCACATCCGAGAAGAACGCAGTCATGACCCGTTCCTCGCCCCCCAGCTGGTCCACCATGCCCGGATTGCTCATGATCTCATTGACCACGGCCGGGGACAGGTAGTGGCCGAAGGCGCCCTGCACGAAGTCCTTTTCCTTCTCCTTGATCACATAACCGTAGATGGTCAACACCAGGTAGCCGACGACCATCGTCAACAACGGCGCGACGACGTCCAGCCACACGCCGGCGTGGGTGAAAGCGAAGAATGCTGCCGCAGCATAGAGGCCGACAAGAGTCGCAATCAGGGCGGCCCCTGTCAGCACACGGAGCCCCGGGATGACGAGGGACAGCAGCACGCCAAGGGCAATGATGATCAGGCCGTTGGTCCAGGCGGGCATGCGGCGAATGAAAGCGCCCTGGAGGATTGTATTGAGCACGTTGGGGTAGATACCCACCATGGGGTAGTTGCCCTCCACCGGCGTGACGCTGAGGTCGGTCGTCCCTGGTGCGGTGAGCCCGTAGAACAGAACCTTGCCGGCGACATCTTCGGGCGTGATCGAGGCTGAGGATCCCTGACGAGGCTGGTAGGGCTCGAAAGGAATGAACACCGGCGGCATGGCACGGGCAGGCAGAGCCCCGCCATCGAGACTGGAGCGCACAAAGTAGAGGCTCTGCTCGACGAGGATCGGATCCTCGTCGGGGCGTGTTGCCTGCACATCGGCGACAGTCACGTCGGGGTCCTGAGCAAGCTGCGTGGCAATATCCCGGGTGCGCTTCACCTGCTCAAAAAGCAGGATGTTCTTCTCGGGCGGGACGTCGATCCCCTGTGATTGCCAGAAGGACTGCGCCGTCAGCTCGGGGTTCTGGCGCAGTGCCGCTTCTGCGCCGCTGGCCTGCTTGAACAGGCGCAGCACGGTCTGCAGCATGTCGCGATCGGTATGTCCCGACCGAATCAGTGCGCCGACCATCTTGCGCACGTCCGTCATCTGCGGGTCCTCGGCGACGAGACGCTTCATCTCGTCGAGCAGGTCCTGCTGGACCTGTCTGCGAGCCGCCCGTCGCAGGCTCATGTGGGGATAGTGGTTGAAGGTGTCCCGCCACCGTCCCGCCCAGTTGACGTTCATGTTGCCCAGGGCATCGATCGGGATGTTGAGATCGCGGACCTTCCCGTCGAGCATGTGCGCCTGCGGCAGTCGGACGTGCTTGCCAGGATCAACTTCGACCGCCGACAGGGGTACTGCGAGAAGGTCACATGCCATGGCCAGAGCCATCGACGGGAAGATGACGTCCTCGTACTGGTAGACCAGAGGATAACGCCGCCGGGCGCCATCGACATCCGTGATCGTCTGCGCGTAGGCAAACCCCCTGGCAGCCTCGCGCAGCGAACGCAGGGGCGGGTCAAAGTCGATGCCTCGGGCGAGCGTGCTGCTGCCGGCAGCGACCAGCAGGCGCGGGGCGTTGGCACGGATCTGCCCCAGCACCAACTCCTGGTCGTCCGTGCGCGGCTCGCTGGAGCGGACGATATCGGGCACAACGACGGTCTGTGCCAGATAGACGTTGTCCGCCTGGGCGATTGCCTGGCGGAACATCTCATCGAAGTCGGAATGGGCCAGAAGCCTATCGATCGATTCTGCATCGATAACCTGCAGCGCGCGAATCTGACTCTCCGATACCGAATTGGTCGAGGGCTCGATGAAAAACACGTCGAAGCCGACGAGACGAGCACCATAGTCGCTCAGGAGTCGGACGACTTCGGTGTACTTGTCACGCGTCCAATCCTGGTAGCGGCCTTCCCCCTCGACACTCTCCAGATCGATGGCGATCGTCCCCAGGCTGGGGGTCATCGTCGGCGAGCCAAAAACCGAGTTGCGTACGTTGAACCGCCAGTCGTACGTGACCAGTTCCGCGCGTCCGTAGAGCAGGCTCAGGGAGAACAGGAAGACCAGCACACCGACCAATGGGCCGAGCGTCAGCTGGATGATCTGATCTTGTTTCTGGACCTTGTTGGCCATGATAGGTGCGAAACCTAACACAAAAGGAGGGGCCGGGCGCGCCGACCGCTCCTTTTTCCACAAGCATTCACCAGAAGCACTGGCTCAGCGCGCCGCCATCCGCTCGAGATCCTTGCCGGCCTTGGCAGCCCAGGTTGACTGCGGGTGTTCCTTAGACACGCGGCCATACTGTTCGCGTGCTTCGTCTACCTTGCCGAGCTTTTCGTAACACTGAGCGATGAAGTACTTCTGCATCGGCGTGTTGGGCCCCTTCGGGGCATCCGCAACGGCTTTCTTCAGTGTTTCGATCGCCTTGTTCAGCTTGTCCTGGCTGGGATATCGCTTGGCGCCCTTGTAATACAGTTTGTCGAGGATCACATCCTCGGCCTCGGCACCACGCACACCGGCGACGGTGACCGTCTCCTGCAGTTTGTGCTCCTCAACCTTGACGAGATCGTCGACCTGCGTCCAGATCGTGTTCAACCACTCCTCGTCCACCACATCGTCAACGTTGATCGCGTCGGCGCTGGTCACCGTCGCCTCCTGAGCCACCACTGGCACTGCAAGAGCGAGCAACGCCAGGGCAACCATCCACTTGGGCGCACTCATGATAGGCTCTCCTGTTCGTCGTTGGTTTCCAACGCGGGGTCGCGCTGTGTGCTATGTCTTACTGTGTAACTTCGGCCGCTTTCGGGCAACGCGACATGATCTGTATCACTTCGTGACAAAGTCCTGGCGTGACCTGTGTCACATGCCTGTTGGCCTTACTCGGTCTCCAGGAGCACATCGAGATAACCCTCGTAGGTCGGCGCCATCTCCAGCAGTTGCCGATAGATGACGGCCGCCTCGTGGCGACGCCCCTGAAGGTAACGGACGATGGCCATATTCAGGCGGATTCCCGCATCCGTCGGTGCCAGTTCCTCGGCCCGCTCGAACATGGTGAAGGCTTCCTCATAGTCACCGAGGTTTGTCAGCACGACGCCGCGGGCGTTGTGTGCTGTCGCCATCCGCGGATCGGCCCGCAGAGCATCATCAAGGCGTTCAAGGGCTTTGTCCCACTGCTCCTGCTGCATGTAACCTGTGGCGAGGCGGTAGCTTTCTTCCGCTGTTTCTGTGGCGGCGAGAAAATCAAACAAGCCCACGTAACTGTCATCTTCGGCGACCACCTGACGATAGAGAATGTCGGCGCGCTCGTAGTTGCCCAGAAGGTGATGGGCGAGGGCCACGTTCAGACGGAAACCCATCTGTTCAGGCTGCAATTGTGCCGCCCGCTCAAAATCCGGCAGGGCTTCTTCGGCCCGTCCCTGACGGGCCAGCACGACACCGCGCGCATTGAGTGCGTCGGCAAAGCCGGCATCGGCCCCGACTGCCAGGTCAAACTGCTCGATGGCCTGTTCCAACCGCAATTGCCGCAGATAGCTGACGCCGATCTCGTAGTATTGTTCCGCGTCAGCCACCGAGGCGAGGAAATCGAACAGTTCGCCGTAGCTCTCATCGAGAGAGACCACTTCGCTGAAGGATGCGTCCGCGCGTTCGCGCTCGCCATTGAGGTAGTAGGTCAGGGCGATGTTCATGCGCACGCCGGTGTTGTCATCGACCACGAGGGAGCGACGATAGTACTCGAGAGCCTCGTCGTACCTGCCCCGTCGAGTGGCGATCACCCCCTGGGCGTTGAGGGCATCGGCATGATCGGCGCGCATCCCGAGGGCGCGCGCAAACATGGCGGACGCCTTGTCCAGGTGATTGGCGCGCATGTAGGCGACACCGGCGTCGTAGGCACCATCCGGCGTATCGAGGGAGGTCACCGAACCGAGGGCAATCTCGTCGGTCCGTCGATCAAAGAACTCGAGGTCACGCGACAGCAGGCTGTCGACCCTGTCCGCCGCGGGCAGCAGGATATCCTGCGCCGGCAATACGGGGGCCTTGTATGCCTGCATCCACTTCTGGACGTAGACCTCGTTGATCAGGCTGCGGGGTTTGAGACGCTTGTACTCGTTGACGCCCTGGCGCCAGGCGTCGGCAAAGGGGAAGCCGTACATCGTCGTTTCCACCGGGATCCAGACGCGCCCCTGCCATTCGACGTACTCGGCAGAACTGGTGAAGTGGTCCTCCGCCCGGTCGAGGGGGATGCCGGAGTCGAACATCAGATAGATGTGTCCCGCCCCCGGGTCATTGGCCTCAAGGAACGCCGTATCGATGCTCAGGTTCTCCAGCAGCGACGCGAAGAGCACCGTGAGATCGTCGCAGTCACCGATCTTGACGTCGACACCGTCCGCCTTGGCGAGCAACTCGCTGGGGTACTGCACGGTGTCAAAGATCGTCTTGTCGTCGGAAATGCTGGCAAAGGGCGTCTTCTGATCCGCCTGGTAGCTGAGGCGATACATACCCAGGGCATCAAAAAGTATGGCTGCCTTGCCGATGTTCGAGTGATTGAACTTGCCTGCCAGCACCTCGTCATAGCGTTGCACCAGACCGCGGGCCAGCCCCGCCACGGCGAGGTCTGATGGTGTGACGAAGGCGGCGGCCATGCCTTCGATGTTCCAGCTGAGCTTGCCCTTGCCGGCGATGTAGACACGCTCCAGCTGCCGCTCGACACGCTGGTCCCGGCGGTCCCTGGAGTAGGTCACAGAAACGACGGGTGTGACGAAGTGATCGTAGGAGGCGTCCGGTTCGTTGAACAGGTCGGCATCGAAGGTTACGGAGAAGGCATACTTCTCGGAACTCTGCGGCGGCAGCGTGATGGTCTCGGTATGGGGCACGCTCATCATCCGCGGCACGAACAGCGCGACCGTCGCTTCGATCGCCTGCGGCGCCGAATTGGTCAGCACGACATCATAGAAATCGCTCTCCTGGTAGTGCGGATAAAGCGAGCGAAACACCGGGTTCGGACGAATAGTGGCGTCCTTGATGGTGACAACGCGCGGGTTGTAGGCGAGAGATACCGATGTGTAATGCGTCGCATCCAGGACCGGATGGCGCTCGTAGGCATAGTCGATCTGCGCGAAGCGGTAGCCAATGCCCAGGCCGAAGCTGGTCGTGGTGGCATCGCTGCGGCTGTCCGGCGTGTCCAGTTCGGTGCGCACGCCGGCACGCAGCGCCAGCAGTCCCTGGACCCAGTATTCGCCGCCGAGACGCAGGTGGTCATCGATGTCTGTGGCCAGTGTGAGGCCCTCCACCGGCTTCCAGGCAAGACCCGCGCGCCAGCGGCTGTCGAAGATGGTCTCGTTGAGCCCGGAGTCGTGCTCCACCGAAGTGCCGCCGACGTCCTGGATGGCGAAGCCGAAGCGGAGATTGTGCGGCAGCGGGTAGAGCAGGCCAACATCCAGCCCGACACCCGAGGCGGACATGACCGAGCGCCCGTCGAGTTTGGCGTCCTGGGCAAGCCACTTGGCAGCCAGGCCGAAGGAGGCATTGCCGAGAATGGGCTGCAGCCGGGCAATGCCGTTGCGGTAACCAGAGACCACGCTGAGTATGTTCTGCGACGACTGCAGTCCAAGGCCGGCATCGACGTCATCGAATCCCCGGTGAAACCAGTCGAAGCCGAAGGCGTGGCGCTCGGTGATGGGCAGGACGTAGGCCAGATAGGACTCATCCAGTCCCAGCCCAAAACGATCCGCGTAGGCCGCGTCGATCTCCTGCCGCTGCAGGGCGGCGATGGCTGCCGGGTTCCAGCGAATGCCAGTTGCATCAGAGGCGACGGCAGAGAAAGCCCCGCCCATGCCGATGGCGCGCACGCCCACGTCGGTCTGCCGGGACGCGGCCATTGCCGTGCCTGCCGTAAGCAGCGCCGTGAGCAGCCCGGTGAGCAGTCTGGTGAGCAGTCTGGCGCGCCCCATGCGGGCCAGCAGGCGGTATGTCGTGGAAGATCTGATCATGGTTCGTCGATCACGACGACATCGCCGCCGCGCACGTTGGGGCCAATACCGGACTGCGCATTTCCAGGGAACTTCACCGAGACATTGTACGGACCGACGGGGGCGCCAAAGATGACCTCGGAGCCACCGGCCGTTATGCCATTCTCGGATGTGACCGTGCGCGGCACCGATGTCGGCGGCAATACCTGCTGGAAGGCGATGGTGTCGTTCGACACGGCGTCGATCAAGTGCACCCGGGCGCCGTAGCCGTAGAGATTGGCGCCACCCGCATCGGGTCCCTTGCCACGTACGACGACGCGCAGGAAGCGGGATGGGTCCGAAGTATTCTGATACATGCGGTTGCCCAGGCCCCAGCCGTCCGTGACGTACAAGTCCGGCGTGCCATTGGTGTCGATATCAGCAAAGGCCACTGCCAGGTGCGCCGAAACCGCTGTCGACAGACCCGCGTTGCCCGTGGAATCAGCGAAGATGCCACTGGCTGCCCCGGTAACGAACACATCGGACTGCTGCTGACGATCGGCGCCATTTGCCAGGTAGAGATCCTGATAGCCGTCGCCGTTGGCGTCGGCCCAGACAGCCATTGCCGACAGCCACCCGGAACTTGGCAGGGCGACCTCAGCGGCGTCTGCGACATTGACGAAGGTGTCGGCACCATCATTCCGGTAGAGGGCATTGGCGCCAACATTGGCCACGTACAGATCAAGGTCGCCGTCGTTGTCATAGTCGGACCAGGCACCGGATTGGCCGATTTCGGTGTCGGCCAGCGACAGGGCACAGGCGACCTCGGTAAACAGGCCCTGCGCCGCGTTCAGATCATTGCGGAACAGGCCATTCTCCTGCTCGCGGTTGATTACGTAGAGATCAAGATCCCCGTCGTTGTCGTAGTCGACCCAGGTGAGGCCGTTCGTGTCGCGCTTGTCACCAACACCCAGATCGAAAACAGGTTCGAGGCGACCCGCATTGTTGTGGTAGAGTTCATTGTCGTGGTAGAACTTGCCCAGATATATGTCGAGAAAGCCGTCGTTGTCGTAGTCGCCCCAGCCGATGGCGAAGACGCTGCCTTGCTTGATGAGGTTGACCATCCCAAGGGCACGTCCGACCTCGGTGAAGGACTGGCCCCCATCCCCCTGATAGAGGAAGTCCTGCTCGGAAAAATCGGCCACGTAGAGGTCGAGATCGCCATCGTTGTTGTAATCGGCCCAGGCGGCGGCGACGCTGTTGCGATCGTTGTCGACACCCATACCCGGCGCGACGTCGACCATGGTCAGGGCCCCTGCCGTAGTGTCGTTCCGATAGAGCCGGTTTGGCGGAACCTGCTGCGCCGTACCCCAGTTGGTCACGTAGAGATCGACATCTCCGTCGCCGTCGTAGTCACCCAAAGCCACGTTCGTGCTGAATTGCCCGGCATTGGCCACACCTGCAACGTCGGTGACGTTGATGAACTGTGACCATCCCGCCGACGGCAGGGCGCCGATCAGGGCCACCATGCGCAGGATCCGCAGTGTTTTCCGGCGTGCCTCCATGTTACCTCACCACCGCCACGATTTTTTCGCTCTGCGCGCCACCGGCGCTGACAACGACGATATAAAGGCCGGAGGCGACCGGGTCCCTGTCATCGTTGCGGCCATCCCAGGACAGCGAGTTGCGGCCTGGCGCCATCGGCATGTCGCTGGCGACGAGGCGCTCAAGGCGCCCGGCGGCGTTGTAGACGCGGATGGTGACATCTGCGGCGCCGGACAACTCGAAGGAGATGTCCGTTGCATCGCGCAAGGCGCCGCCAACGGGCGTGAAGGCACGCGGCTGGCAGTCGACGGCCGTCAGTCCGATGCCGCCGACTGCGGCAGACAGATCTTCGATGAGGGCGAAGACGCCAAAATGATCCACCGTCGTTCGCACAACCTTTTCGCTCGGTTGGGCGGTGCCACCGATACGACGCCAGGTGCCGCCCTCAAGGGTGAAAATACCGAGGCGCGCGGGATCGGCACTGCCAAGTTCCGCGTCCGTGTACCTCAGGGCGAGAGTCGCCGGCTTGCGCAATGCGGCGTCACCGGCATCGATGCTGAAAGCGCGACCGATACGGGCGCCGCTCTGTGCCAGGGAAGCGGGCTTGCCAGACGCGGCCAGAAGGGGCGCGATGCGAATCTCCGTGGCGCTTGCCGTCAGGGCATTCGGGGGCAGGTAGAGTTCAACAGCACGATCGGCGTTCGTCAACGTACCACCGGCGGCGGCATCGGCGAGGCGGGCAGCGGTACTGAAGCGCCAGGTGAATTCCTCCTCGCCGAGATTGCCAAAGACGCGGGCGTCGATGGTCGCCTCGTATTCGGTGAAGTCCCGCAACCCGCCTTCTGCGGCGAAGTTGACCACCGTCAGACTCGAGTCTGTGCCGAAGCCGGTTACGGAGACAATCTGGAAGGCGACTTCGTCACCATTGGCCTGCACATCGGTCAGGCTGCGGGCCCGCAGCGAGAAACCGGCTCCGTCCCGGCGGGCAATGGGACCGGAGAAGGTGGCCTGCAAGGTCGCCTGCCCGGTGGAAATGCCCTCGTCACCGTCCGCCGGCAGCGTGCCTACGACGGCGGGGATCGCGGTTGTGAAGGAGACCTCGAGATCGCCGGCCTTTGCCCGCGGACCACCTACACGGGACAGGACGGCAAGTCGATACTCACTTCCCGATATCAACTCGACAGGGGGCAGGCTGGCAGTAAAGGTGCTGGCATCATAGATGAATTCACTGGCCGGCAACGATACGAGACGGCCAGCCTGGCTCAGGCGGAAGTTTCGGGGCAGCAATTGATCCACATCGACGGCGCTGGAGAACTCAACCTGCAGGCGACGTGTTCCGGCCATGATCGTGGCACCGTCTGCCGGATCCGTTGCCACAACCCGGGGGACCTGCGTGCTGAAGCCCCACACCAGACCCTCATCTGCCAACGGTCCGCGAACGTCTGCGGCAAGCTGTACACGGTAGGCGGTGCCGGATCGCAGCCCGTTGGCAGGGACCACACTCAAGGTGCCGGCTGCTTCGTCATAGACTGCGGGGGACAAGGGCTCCTCGATCCCTTCAGCGAACAGCCGCAGAGCCCCCGTCGCTGCCAGCGCCGGACCGTCCAGACGCCCATCGAAACGCATGACAAACGTGGGGTCCTTCACGGCGACGGTCGAATCCAGGTCCGCCGGCGAGACGGAGATCACCTGCGGCACAGCCGTCTCGAATTGCCAGCGGTAGGCGCCGCCACCGGAGGTCGCCCTCAGGGGACCACCGAGCAGTCCGCTGAGGGTTACTTCGTAGCGCGATCCGGGGCGCAGGCCCTCGGCCGGCTCGAATCGAAGCGTCCCCGTCGCCTCATCAAAGATCGGTGCATCCCGCAGTTCGACGCGTTGCCCCTCCCGGGAGATCTCGACGGCACCGGACACCTGCAGGGCGGCGGTGAGGATCGCTGTATCAAAGCCTGCCTCGATGCGGCTGTTGCCGACCAGGGTCTGAGTACTGCCATCTGCCGGGGAGGTGGCGACCAACTGCGGCACGCGTGTCCGGAAGATCCAGGTCTCGGCATCCTCCGCACGGTTGCCCGCCAGGTCGGCGATCGCGGAGGAGACTTCCAGGGCGTACTCGGATCCGGGAGCCAGTCCGGCAACCGGGGTGACGATCACCGCCTGTGCAGTGCCATCGTAGACAGCGCGCACTTCTGACAGCGTGCTGCCCTGGCGCAAGGTGAAGCTGGCGTCAACCACGGTCGCTTCGTCGAGGGCTTCGGAAAAGTCGATGATGATGGTCGCCGCAGAACCGGCAGCGACATCCGTCTCGTCTGCCGCGGGAGACCGGGAAATGATCGAAGGCCGCACAGCATCGACCGCAAAAGCGCCCGGCGCATCGAAGGGAGCCAGGATGTTGCCCTTGCCGTCGACAGCACCACGGACGGAGATCGTTGCCGCACCGGAAGGGGTCGCTGGCGTGATGGCCAACTCACCATTCCACGTACTGCCGGTGAATTGCAGGGCGGAGAAGGCAAGGACCTCGCCATCGATCGTCGCCGTCACCGTCGGTGCCACCGTTGGATCGACGCCCGCATGGGCATCGCTGATTTCCAGAGCGAGGCTCACCGTTTGACCCAGGCCGACGGCAGTACGGTTGAGTGCCAGGTTCGTGACCACGGGGGGAACGGTATCGATGATGAACGTCTGCTCACCGGCGAAAGCCGACCCGGACAGGCCCGCGTCGATGGTCTGCACCGACCAGAAATAGGTGCCACTCAACAGGCCGTTGATGCGCAATCCCAGGCCATGACCGGCGTTGCCTCGAGCCAGCGGGTTGCGGCCGGAAACGATATCGTGGCTTCCCGGTTCGCTACCCATGCGCAGGTTGTAGGTCAGGCTCGGCGTCGGTGGATTGCCGTCGTCGGAGCCGGCGAGCCAGCTGAAGAGCACGACGCCGGCAGAATCTGCCGCGGCCAGACCCGCAGGAGGCCGGGGTGCAACATTGCCATTGGCCTGCTGTGCTGTCAGGTTGTCGTTGACGACCGTCGTCGGCGACTGTGCCAGAGAGCGGCCGGAGGAAATGAGATCAAGGTCGCCATCACCGTCGGCGTCGGCCATGGCGACGGCGCTGAAGTCGACGCCGGAGAGGATTGGCACGATGACCCGCTCGAAAAGTGCGCTGGGCGCCGCCTGACCGATCGTGTTTTCCCAGATCTGCAGGATCGCGGTGGCCCCATCGTTGCCGGCAATGATCAGATCAAGATCCTGATCGTTGTCGTAGTCGGCCCAGACCAGATCACCACCACGAATCCCCGGCAGCGACACTTCGGCCGCCGAGAATGTGCCAGTGCCGCTGTTGTCGAGCAGGTTCGTGACATTGTCGTTGGCAGCGGTGATCCCCGACGAAACGAGGTCGAGATCACCATCGCGGTCGTAGTCACCCAGAGCCAGGTCACTCGACTCAAGGCCCTCGAGGCCAACGGCGGTACGTGTCAGACCAGCTCCGAGGTCATTTCGATACAGATCGGTGCGACGAACACCGGTGGAACTGACACCGGATTGGACAAGATCGAGATCGCCGTCGCCGTCGGTGTCACCCAGGGCGATGTCACCATTGTTCAGACCTTCCAGGCCATCATCGCGCTCGCCGAAGCTGCCGGCACCGTCGTTTGTCCAGATTCGTGTGTAGGAGAGCTGCACGCCGCCGTCGACATCAGCGCTTTGGCCGCCATACACCAGATCGAGGTCACCGTCGAGATCGACGTCACCCCAGGCAACGGCGGATGCGTCGAGATCGGGTCGGAAGCGCAGGACCGGCGCAAAAACGAGGGAGTCATCGGTGGCGACCGACACCTGGTACAGAGCATTGGCCCGATTGCCCTCGGCGATGCGGCCGGAGGAGAACAGGTCGAGATCACCATCGTTGTCGTAGTCGGCCCAGGCGACGTCACCTTCGGTCAGAGCCGTCAACCTGGCACCCGCATCCAGGGTGAGCTGGCCCGACTTGTTGATGTAGGCCAGCGTCTGCGCCTCGCCGCTGCGGTTGGTGCCCATGAGGACGAGATCGGCATCCCCATCGCCGTCGGCATCCCCCCAGGCCATGGCTGAGCTCGTCATGCCGCGCAAGCTCTGATCTGACGAGACAAACTGCCCCACGGCGAACTGGTCCTCCGTGGCGAAGGCCGAGTGGGCGAGGGCGCCATCGACGGCCTGAACACTCCAGTAATAGGTGTCAGGCGCCAGCGCCCGGTCGAGGATGTAACTCGTCTTGTAGCCTGCGTTGCCGTTGCCCAGAGGCGTGACAGCCGACAGAATGTCACCGGCACCGGGCTCCGAGCCGAGGCGCAGATTATAGGTCAATACGGGAGATTCCAGATCTTCGGCTGCGGGCCAACTGAAGAGGACGCGCCGACTCGTCACAGTGACGGGATTGAGGCTCACCGGCGCCTCGGGAGCGCGATTGGCTGTGCTGATACTGTTGGTGTACAACGTCGTCTGGCGAGTGCCGTCCGCGCCGATACCCGTCAACAGCAGATCAGCGCGACCATCGCCGTCGTAATCTCCCCACACACTGCTGCCACCGGCGAGGCCCTCGACGCTGGACTCTGCTGAGACGGCGGACACGGCACCGTCGCGGTTCTCAAAGATAAAGGCACGTCGAGTCGACAGGATCGTTCGGCCCGAGGCGGCCAGGTCGAGATCGCCATCATTGTCGTAGTCGATCCAGTCCAGGTCGCCATCGACACGCAGAAAAGCGTTGAGGGCAAATCCGGGATCGCGGGTCAGGGTGCCGGCGGGACGATTCAGATACAGTTGCAGAACGCTATCCCAGGCCTCTGTGCGGCCGGACTGGGCCAGGTCGGCATTGCCGTCGTTGTCGTAGTCACCCCACGCCAGCGAGCCGCCGCTGACGGCCGTGGCCGACGTCAGGCCTGCATTGAGCGTCAGAGCGCCTGTGGGCTCGTTGCTGTAGAACTCGGTGACCCGGCGAATGCCCCCCTCGGCGTGGACATTCTCGCCGGCCAGCGCCAGATCGAGGTCCCCGTCGTTGTCGTAATCGGCCCAGGCCAACTCGCCATTGTGCACGTTCAGCAGGACGTCGCTGTTCAGTTCATCGACGTGGAAGCGGCCGCGATCATTGGTGTACAGCCGGGTCGCCGAAGAGCCGTTGGCGTCCATGCCGGAGACGACCAGATCGAGGTCGCCATCACGGTCGACGTCACCCCAGGCCAGATCGGCATAACGCACACCCAGAAGGACATCCGCTCGGGTGCTGTCCGTCTGCTCGGTGTCGCGCGACAACAGCTGACTGCCGGCGTCATTGCCGGGCTCATTCAGATAGAGTCGCAGGCTTTCGGCACCGTCCTCGTCCCAGCCGGCCAGTGTCAGATCGAGATCCCCATCACTGTCATAGTCGGCCCAGCCGGCGTCGCCGAAGTAGACGCCGACAAGACGCCCCGTCTGCGTCACGTCCTCGACGAGCAGGCCGTCGTCGTTGCGCAGGATCCGGGCACTGCGCAGGCAGGCCCCGTCTGCCGCCACGGTCTCACCGATCAGGACAAGATCGGCATCCCCATCCCCGTCGTAGTCACCCCAGACGGTCTGACCGGCGAAGACTCCGGGCAGTTCAAGTCCCGAGTTCTGCAGGCTCTGACCGGAGGAGACATCCGCAGAAAGCGCCAACAGGCCGAAGCCGAGGCAGACACCGAGCCAGGGATGTGCAGGGGCCGGGTGGGAACTGGCGGGGCTCAGGGGCATAAATCCGATAGCTTCGTTTTGTTGATCGGGAGTCACGGATTTTCAGGTGACGAGGGGCCAAAGTATAACAAAGGCAGGCAACGCCGCCAACGTGATTGTTGTCAATCAGGCCGGCGGATGCGTACGGGCCAACTCTGTCGAGGAACGTCCGGGGATGTGACAGAGCGTCGCCACCCGGCCGCCAGCGGCTTCAACAATCCCTCGACCCACGATGTCCTGCAGGCAGTAGTCGCCTCCCTTGACCAGGACGTCCGGTAACAAACTGGCGACGAGTGTCTCGACGCTGGGTTCGGAGAAGACGCTGACGAAATCGACATCCTGCAGTGCGCAAAGAATGGCCGCGCGGTCATCCTCACCGACCACAGGGCGGCCGGGTCCCTTGATGGATCGTACACTGGCATCGCTGTTCAGGCCGACGACGAGGATGTCGCCCAGGCTCCGGGCCTGCTGCAGATACTCCACGTGACCACGGTGCAGGACGTCGAAGCAGCCGTTGGTGAAAACCAGGATCCGTCCCTGCTGTTGCCATTCGCTGCGCCGTGACAACAGATCTGAGCGCGAGAGGAGCTTTTGCGTGTGCATAACGTCGGCCCCGTGTGCTCCAGCTTGACGATTCTCACAAAACTGGCCTCCCGTGGACGGTGCAATCACGGAAGGCCCCAAGCGGAAAACAGGCAGAAGAAACTGGGGCGGATGACGGGACTTGAACCCGCGGCCTCCTGAACCACAATCAGGCGCTCTAACCAACTGAGCTACACCCGCCACATGTCGTACTGGTGTGCCCAGCAGGACTCGAACCTGCGACCCTCTGCTTAGAAGGCAGATGCTCTATCCAGCTGAGCTATGGGCACCACACCGCCAGAAATCAGCGGGTGGAGCAGCAAAGATAAGGCGGGTCCGGAGAACATGGCAACTGAGAAATATCTGAACAGAAAGGGCCCCCCGGGAATCTCCGACGGGGCCCTTTTCTGTTTTCAGTGGTCGGGGTGCTCGGATTCGAACCGAGGACCCCCTGCTCCCAAAGCAGGTGCGCTAACCGGACTGCGCTACACCCCGAGCCTGGTGCCGTGCCGCGTTGATCTGAACCCGCAACGTATCGGTTGCCTGTCGTGCCGCCTCAGCGAAATCGCTGCCGCCTGAGGCGAAGATGATGGAACGTGATGCATTGATCAGCAACCCGGCCCCGTCGGCGCGCAGTCCATCACGCACAGCACCGGCCAGATCACCCCCCTGGCTGCCAACTCCCGGAACAAGGAATGGAAGGCTCGGAGCCAATCGACGCAAATGAGCCATGCTGCCGGCCTGGGTCGCGCCGACGACGATGCCGCAGTTGTCGTGCGCCACATTCCACTCCAGCGTCTTGCGGGCCACGTGTTCGTACAGGGGGGCACCGGCTACCGACAGCTGTTGAAAATCAGCGGCGCTCGGGTTGGACGTGTGGCAGAGCACAAAGATGCCGCGGTCGCTGTAGTCGAGGAAGGGAGCCATGGCATCACCGCCCATGTACGGATTGACGACGATCGCGTCGGCGCCCAACTCGGTGAAGGCCATGTGCGCCCAACGCTCTGCCGTGCTGCCGATGTCACCGACCTTGCAGTCGAGCAGGACCGGCACATTGTCGGGCACGGCATCGATCGTCTTCTGCAGAGCGTCGAGCCCGCGAGCCCCAAAAGCGCCATAGAACGGAAAGTTGGGCTTGTAACAACAGGCCAGATCTGCGGTGGCCTCAATGAGCCGGCGATTGAACTCGACGATCCCCTCAACGTCGCGGCAGATGCCCTGCGGCAGGCTTTCGAGAACAGGGTCGAGGCCGACACATACCAGGGAGTCGTGCAGTTCGACGGCGTGAGCGAGTTGCTCGGCGAAAGTGCTCATCGTTCCACCGTCGTCGTCGCCCTGACCGAGGCACTGTCGTCGTCGGCACGAGTCTGCAGGATGGAGTCCAGGAAATCCTGTGTTGGCAGAGGCGCATGCGCCGCCGACCCACTGGAGCCTGCGGCACTGAACAAGGTGGCCGGCGTCGGGGGCTGCGGTCCGACAACGAAGACGACGCGGCATTGCGCCAGGAAGTCGGTGTCCATGTCTGCCATGCGGATCCGGGTGCCCATGTCGCGCGTTACGACAACATCGCTGTTGTACAGACCTGAGACGCCGGTTGCCTTCACAAGGAAGGGATGTGACGATGTTCCGCCCACGCGATCGCTGACAACGGCCATCGGCAGGCTGCGATCATAAGCGACAACACCGGTCTGGACTGCGTACTCGCGATCGACGTGGCTCGCGGCGTAGATGACCCGCCCGCTGTCGTCGAGGATTCGCGGCGACAGACTTGGCCGAAGCGACGAACCACGCGCGTCAACGACAAGACCGGTGTAGGGCTTGGGGGGAATGAATACCACGATGGAGTCGCGCGTCGGCAGATCCTCGGGGAGCATCCGGGGGGCGCTGCTGCTGTCGGGCAACACGGCGGCGGAAAGATCACCACGGAGACCGAGCGTCAGATCCAGCCGATAATACCCGTCCTCTTCCCGTTGACTGCCGGGCACAACACGGGCGCCGCGCACCAGACCCTCGACGTGTACCCTGGTCGAGTCGCTGGCAACCATGGCCATGCTGACCGTTGTTCGGGCATCGATCTGCACAACGCCGATGATCTCGAGCAATCTGCGATACGCATCGACCTTGGCGGCACGGAACCCCAGGAGGCGGCGTTGCACGGGGTGGGTGATGCTTTCGTTGACGAAGCCTTCACCCGTTACGGTCACAGTCCCGGCCGTCCAGTCAAGAAGGCCCTCAACAACTGCACCCGTCGGTGATTCGGCAACGACGTCTTCGACGACGGCGTCGACAGCCCGAGCGCTGGTTGCCGTGCCAAAGGTGGCACCGAAGGTGGCGGCAAGTATGGTTGCGAGCGTGAACGGGCGCACAGTCGTATCCTGCTGGCCAAATCCAACGTGATGGTCCAATGTGATGAACCAAGTGATGGCGCCAGATGACGGGTGTAACCTGACGCCAGGTAGTGCGAAGGCTGGACGGAGTGGCTCTGTAAGCCGAGTTCTGTAAGTAGTCGCAGGCCGAAGCCGGCAACTGCCTGGTGAGCATTCATCTGGGGCGACGGTTACCCGTCGCCTCGTTGCGGCCTACCCGGGAGTTATAACGAGGCGGACCACCTCTCCTCCCCTATTTGGCCTTGCTCCGGATGAGGTTTACCGTGCCGTCCTCGTCACCGAGCACGCGGTGAGCTCTTACCTCACCTTTTCACCCTTACCGGCCGCAGAAATCGCGACTGGCGGTTTGTTTTCTGTGGCACTGGCTGTGGGGTCACCCCCCCTGGGAGTTACCCAGCATCCTGTCCTGTGGAGCTCGGACTTTCCTCGAGATCCCGCCCAAAACGCGACGGAATCCCCGCGCTCACCCGAGCCACTCCCTTCCAAAATCGTTCCAGCAAGAATCGTTCCAGCAAGAGCGGTCTAGGACGACTCTACGTCCCACGCCATGATGGCACCGCAGCTTTCGCAGATCATGACTTCCTTTGAGCGCCGAACAATGGTCTTCATCTGCGCCGGCAACTGCCGATAGCAGGCGCCACAGGAGCCCTTGCGCACTGGCGCCACCGTAAGGCCCCGACCCCCCTTGGCGTTTTCGTAGCTGCGCAGGAGAAGTATGTCGATGCCCTGAATGGCGGCCTTGCGCCGTGCCTGCACGCCGTCGACCTCGCCCTGCAGAGCATCCAGCTTGGCCTGCAGTTCGTCGACACGTCCCTGCTGTTCCTGGCGCAATTCCTCGTAGTCCTGCTTCTCCAGCGCCACCTGCTCGCTGATGCTTTCACTGGACTCGATGATTTCGAGGATCTGGCCTTCGTGCTCCGACATCTTGCCTTTGCAGGCTTCGACCTCAAGCTGCAGTGCGTCGTACTCCTTGTTCGTCTTCACCTCGGAGAACCGAGCCTCGAGCTTCTTCAACTGCTCCCGCGAGGCGTCAAGGTCACGTTCGAGGTGCCGACGCTTGCGCTCCAGATCTTCCTGTCGGTCGGTAAGCAATTTCAGGCTGCTCTCGGCGCGAGCGATATCCGCCTGGCGGCGAGAGATCTCTTCGGGGTACTTGCTCTTGGCCTCTTCGAGAGACTTCAACTGCAAGTCAACTTCCTGTACCGAGAGCAACTGCTCCAGACCTTCTTTGAGGGACACCGAGGTCTTTTCTCCGTGGCTAGGGATTCGAAAGGGACCTTAAAAAAGAAAAGTGCACCGCAGTCGGCGCACTTTTCCTGTGCGGGCAGTTCTGTAAGGGCCCATCACCATGACAGACTAAAATAGGCCCCCTTGCAGATGTGGGCAACCCAATGGGGCTCAATCGAGTAACCGGCGCGCGGCGAGTGCCACGTGGGCGGGGGTGAGGCCGTATTCTTCGAGCCGTTCGTCATTCGGCGCCGACTCGCCATGGCCTGGTGCCCGGGGTGCAGCGGGATCGACATCCATAGGCCGGAGCTCCTGCAGGCGTTCAGCGGAGAGGCTGCCGTCAGGGCTCATGGTGTGGTTCTCCTCGGGTTCTAGAAAGTCCCAGCCATGGGATGGCGACACTCAGATCGCTGCCCGAATGCTGCAGCGCCGCCAGGTCGCGGGGGGCGACGGGGATGCCATTGCGACGCTACGCCTGCTCTGTACGATGCTCAATTGTGCCCGGTGCTGTCGCCTCGTTCAGGAGCCCATGCTGCGTCGGACCCGGGCAGCGCGCTGTCGCAGGCTGTCACTGCTGGCCGGCTCCTGTGTCTGCAGCAGGCTGGCCAGGTCCTCCAGCACGCGGGCTTCATGGATGGGCGAAGATCCTGATGCGGCGTATATCTCGGCGGCGTGGCGGTACTGTTCTATGGCATCGTCGCGACGTCCCTGAAGCGCAAACAACTGACCGAGAGCGTGGGCCGTACGGGCGACGTCCGGCTGTGTCCCCGGGCTTCGCATCTGCTGCTCGAGCGCCTGTTGCCAGGCCTCTTCGGCATGCGCGAGATCACCACCGACATAGAAAGAGAATCCCTGACCGTAGCGCAGCAGACCGATGGCGCGACTGCGCAGGGAGTCGGCGGCGCTGGTCTGGCCCTTTGCGGCCAGGACCTCGGCCAGGCCCTGAAGGGCGAAGGCCAGAGCCGGTTCTTCCGCTCGCAGGTCGACCCGACCCGTGTGGTCCAACTCCAGGATCGAGGAGAAGAACAACTCCGCCCGGGGGATGTCGCCGCGGCCCAGGTTGATCTGGCCCAGTGAACCGAGAGTTCGGATCAGCACCATGCCCGAAAGGCTGTCGGCATCGAACTGCCGCTGCTGCTGCTGCAGGAGGACGGAGTAAAGGCTGTCGGCGGCGTCCAGTTTTCCACTGCTGGCGTGAGATGCTGCGAGGCCCTCAAGGGCATTCATCTGCCCCGTTTTCGACCCGGCCTGCTGCGCCAGTCGCAAGGCCTCGCCAAAGCCGGCCGTCGCCTGCTCCATCTGCTGGGTGCGATACGACTCTTCCGCCGCCCGCCCAGCCGCTTCCCAGGGCTCCGGCACGTCCTGTGGCTCGTCCGCACACGATGCCAGTACGAATGATGCCAACAAAAGGACAGCCGAAGCTGAGCCGCGGAACGATCGATGCGTCATCATGGGGATGATTCAACACGCCTGCCCGGCCGTCGTCAAGAAAGCGCGCCTGGCGCGGCCCCGCCCGGACGAGCTCCTTCCCTCATGGAGCCTGATGACGTTTCTTCGTCACGCCAACGATGCGGACTGCCGACTGCGCCGGTGTTGTCGGACGTCTCGTGCGGCAGCTGCTGCGCCTCACCGAGCCGGTCTCTCCCTGATGCCCTGGTTCATCTCGGCAGTGCTTCCAGGGCTGCCTCGATCTGCGGCTGCAGCCGTGCGGCTTCATCGCTGTCATCCAGCGAGGCCAGCGCCTGCTGCAGTTGCGTGCGTGCGTCATCATAACGCTCCAGGCTTATGTAGGTCACCCCGAGAAAGAAACGGATGCCCGGATCTTCGGGTGAGAGGGTCAGGGCGTGCTCGAAATGGCGCAGGGCCTCCTCATGACGCTGCAGAGCGTTGAGAATACCCCCGGCGTTGATCAGGGCCGGGCCGTAGTCCGGGTTGACCTGCAGGGCCTGCAGATAAAAACCCAGGGCCTCGTCGCCGTTCCCCGTCCGGCTCAAGAGCCCGCCGAACTCATTGATGAGCCACAGATCATTCGGCCGCAGTCTGCTGGCGCGATGGAACAGGGCCAGGGCCTCGGGGAGATATTTATGGTACAGATAGAACCCGCCGAGGCGGGCCTGATGAATCGGTTCCTCCGGTGCGTTGGTGACGGCATCACGCAACCGGGTCTTCGTTGTCAGGGCTGCCGTGTCGCCCGCGGCGATCTGCTGCAAGTGCTCCTGCAGAAACTGGCACGAATCGGCGACGACCTGCTGACCGAGTTGACGGGCCGCCTCAGCGGCGTGTGTGTGAGCCGCGTCGAACCCGGGGTCGAGGGCGCCCGCCCGCAGGAACGAAGCCAGGGCATCGGTGGTCTGTCCGAGACCTTGCTGAGATTCGCCGAGAAGGAGGGTAAGCGTCGCATCGTCCGGCAGAAGCGCCAATGTGGCACGGATCTCGGCTGCAGCCCGTATGTATTGATGTGTTGCCAGAAGGGACTCAGCAAGACGGCGCCGGGCGGCGGCGTTGTCGGCGTCGAGGTCGGCCGCCCGCTGCAGATACGGCAGGGCCTCGTCGTGCCGGCCAAGCCTGGCGTACATGCCACCAAGATTCGCCCAGCCGACGGTGAAATCCGGAGACAGGCGCACGGCCGTTTCCAGCGCCTGCGCGGCGGCACCATACAGGCCTTGCCCGGCATATGCGGAAGCCATCAGGTTGTAAAGGACGATCCTTGTTGAGTCGCCGTCGATACCAAGTTGACAGACCGTGATGACGGAGTCGAGTTGGCCCGCCTTCATGTGGGCATCGATCGCCGGGAGGTACTGCAGCTCCCAGTCGGCGACGGGGTCATCGACGTGCGGGGCAGGGACAACGGATGTGCTGGCTGTCGCCGGCGCGGCCGATGTGCCAGCATCGGAGCAGGCCCACAAGCCGCTGAACAACGCCGCCGCGAGGGGCAGCAGCTGGCGGGGGCGG
>JAQCJA010000502.1 GCA_027593305.1 bacterium | reverse complement strand
ATCCACCTGGGGACGGGTCGGATCCGGCGTGTCGGTCCAGGGCTGGGAATTGAAGCTGACGCCGCCAGAGTGTTGTGTGGGGCGCACGACGGTGCCCTGCAGATCGGCCCGCACGTACAGATAACCGAAGCCCTTGACGCCCATGAGCCACTTGAAGGTGGAACAGGCCGCCATGTCGATGCCCTGGGCGCGCACATCGATGGGTACGGCACCGGCAGCCTGCATGATATCGGCGAAGAGATAGGCGCCGCGGCGGTGGGCCAACGCGCTCAGGGCCGTGACGTCGGCAACAAAGCCGTTGACGTTGGAGACGAGAGCGACGGACACCAGCCGGGTATCGGCGTCGATGGCCTGCTCCATGGCGGGCATGTCGATCTGCCAGTCCCGGTGCGGCACGACACGAATATCGAGACCGGCTTGCTCTCGCA
Organism: bacterium; assembly: GCA_027593305.1. GTDB lineage: Bacteria > Latescibacterota > UBA2968 > UBA8231 > UBA8231 > UBA8231. Next base: position 3,459 of record JAQCJA010000502.1, on the reverse strand, counting down.
TCTTGTAGTTGTAGAGATTGGCGGAGAAGGACAGGTCATTGGTGACCACGTTGCCACCCGCCAGGTGATCGGTCATGCCATTGAGGACATTGCTCTCCGACTCGACAGTACTGCGGGCATGGGAAATCTCTTTGGGATCGGCATTGATGAGCTGGGCGAAGAGGTTTTTCGAATCGTCCCGCGAGCCGGCCCAGGCCGGCCACCAGGGGTCGCCGACATCGTGGGTGACCCAGTCGACGTAGCGATGCAGGGCGGCGGCGGAGTGTACGCTCAGGGGGTGCGAACTGGCGTTATCGAAGTAGGCGGCGGTGCGGGCTCGCGGGAAGTCGGTACGCACAGAGGCAAAGTCGGGACGCGGCATGAGAAGCTCCACAGGGTGATCGGGTCGCGCCAAGATACAGCATGCAGAGTGGACAAAAAAACCCACGACCAGAGAATCACACGAGAGGATGGATGATGAAGGACAGGACCACGTTCCGTGCCACGACCCGCCAGGCGCCTCCGGGCTGGGCCACCGAGCAGCGGGCGTTGATCGCACTGATGGACCGCACGGCGACTTTCTTCGCGCAGTGGGTGGCACGGCCTGACGGCACGCTGAAATGGCGGGAAAAATGGGGCGGGATGGATGGCACCGACAACGGCTATGAGGTCTTCATCCCCTATCCTCTGCTCCATCTGCTGGGCGGTGGCGACCATGTGCTCGACATCGCGCAGAAGGAGTGGGATGCGATCACCTGGCAGTTCAACGACTACGGCGCCATCCGCCGGGAGTTCGTCGGGCATTTTGACTGGTTCCACCACTCCGAGAGTTATCCCTACCTGTTCAACCTGGCCCTGTCGGACCCGAACCATCACATCAACCGTACGCGGGCCATGCGTTTTGCCGCCATGTATACCGGAGAGGATCCGCTGGCACCGAACTGGGACGCCGAGCGCAGGCTGATCCGCTCGCCCATCAACGGCAGTGACGGCCCCCGCCACGAGATGACCGCCGAGGACTGGGTCAACCATCGGCCGGTGCTGGCGGAGTATCTGGTGCCCTGGGAGGACTTTCCCGGACTCAAGGGGGGTGACCCTTTTGAGAAGGTCGACTGGAACAACGACGAGGTCTTCGCCCAGGTTCTGAAACTGCTGAATGAGCGGGTCGCCAAAGGGGACGTGCCGCTGAACCTGCACGCCACCTCCCTCATCACCCATGCCTACCTGTTCACGGGGGAAGACAAATACCGGCAGTGGGTGCTGGACTATATCTCCGCGTGGACGGACCGCACCGAGCGCAATGGCGGCGTCACGCCGGACAACGTCGGTCTGTCCGATGAAATCGGTGAGTGTATGGGCGGCAAATGGTGGGGCGGATACTACGGCTGGCGCTGGCCCCATGGGTCCAAGAACATCCTCGAGCCCATGCTGGTTGCCGGCAACAACGCCACCCTGCTCACCGGGGACGACTCGTGGCTCGATCTGCATCGCTCGCAACTGGAGATGTTGTGGGAGCGGCGCAGGGAAGAGGACGGGCAGATTCTGCTGCCCACGCGTCACGGTGACGTGGGCTGGTTCGACTACAAGCCGATCAACGCCCAGCATTTTCACGTCGCCCACCAGATCCAGCAACACTATATGAGCCAGCGCCCGAGCGACCTGACCTGGCTCAATGAAGTGTATCCGGAGCGCGAGGGGTTCCAGAGTCTGCGGCCAGATTGGCCCTCTTTCAAAGGCGGACCCTGCCCACCGAATGCCTGGCTGGCCTGGATCGAAGGACGCAATCCGGGCTATCCGGAGCAGATTCTGGCCGAAACCCGCCAGGGCATCTACACCGCTCTCGAGCGCATCGAGAAGGACGACTCCGATCCTGAGCAGGTCATCACCAACCACTACCACCGGCTGATTCCCGTCGCCCCGAATGGCCTGATTCAGATGATGATGGGCACGCCCTCCCCGGTGTACAATGGGGGCCTGCTGCACACGCATCTGTGCTACTTCGATCCGGCGCGACAACGCATTGGTGTACCCGAGGATGTCGCCGCCCTCGTCGACAAAGTCGCCGCCGACGGCGCCAGTGTGACACTGGTGAACACCCATCCGGGAGAATATCGAACCGTCCTCGTGCAGGCGGGCATGTTCGCTGAACATGAGTTCACCTTTGGTCAACTCGACGACGGTCCCCGGCAGGACATCAACGGCCAACGCTTTGAGGTCGTCCTCGGCCCCAGCGCCCAGGCGCGACTGCACCTGGGAATGCGGCGATACGCCCACCGCCCTGCCTATGGGCATCCAGCGTTTGCCGGGGAGACACGTTGATGAGCAGCCGTGTACGCATTGCCATGGTCGGCGCCGGAGGCATGGCCAACAGTGTCCACTATCCGTCCCTGGCATCGTTCGACGATGTCGACATGGTCGGCATCTGCGACCTCGACGCGGAGCGTCTGACGAAGACAGCGGATCAGTATGGGATCGAGGGCCGTTACCACGACTACCGGCAAATGGTGGCAGAGACAGCGCCGGATGGTATCTACGTCATCGGCCAGCCCCACTACATGTACGACATCTGGATCTGGTGCCTGCAGCAAGGGCTCAATCTCTACATCGAGAAGCCCATGGGCCTCAACTGGCACCAGGCGCAGATGCTGGCATCACTGGCGGCCGAAAAGGGCGTCATCACCCAGGTCAGCCACCAGCGGCGATCCAGTCCGTTGCTGCAACAGATGCGTGCCGCCTGTGTCGAACGGGGGCCGATCACCCATGCTGTGTGCGAGTTCTTCAAATGCCAGTTGAGTCCGACGTACGCCGCCCGCGATCATATGATGGATGACTGCACACACTCCATCGACACGCTGCGTTGGATGTGTGGTGGCGAAGTGGTCCACATCGACAGCCACTGCAAGCGTATCGGTACACCGGACATCAACTGGATCGGCGCCACGATCCACTTCGACAACGGGGCAACGGGGTACCTGGTCAACAGCTGGGCCAGTGGCCGACGTGTGTTCCGGGTCCAGATGCACGCGCCGGGCATCTACTGCGATGCTGAGGTCGAGTCGGCAGCCTACCTCTACAAGGACGGCGACTACGAAGGCGAGAAATATGACTGCTTCGACGTTGCCGGCGGCCGCACGAACTGGGAGGCCTTTGGCTTTCGCCACAAGAATCGCGAGTTCATCGACTCGATCAAGACCGGCACGGACAGAACATCGTCACCCTTCCGCGATTGCCTGAAAACGATGGCAGTCGCCGAGAAAATCCTGGCGCAGGCGCTGCTGTCGAATCAGTGAAGTAGCCCTCTACCCGGCTGATTGACGGGTCTGATTGACGGGTCTGATTGACGGGTCTGATTGACGGGTCTGGGGGCCGCCAGTAGGTTTGCGCCTCTGACCATCCGCACGCCAATCGACACACAGAAACTGCGCCCACCGCCCCGTGGGAGGAGCCCCCTATGGCCACAGCTGAATTCGTCCATCTTCA